>JADZFY010000390.1 GCA_020854215.1 Chitinophagaceae bacterium
CACAATTCTGCCTTTGCCTCAAGATAACGACCAGCATCATCCATGATCTGGTTAATATTTTCAGAAACAGTTTCTTTCATTTCAGGAATTTTTGTTAACGCCGGAACGTATAAGAGATGCTACAATGTGGTATGTTGTTACACTGCTGAATTTTTTGCAGTATTAGCATAGTTGTCGGGCTTCCCCTGTTCTGCCATGTTATCTGCGTCTGCTTTAGCCCTGCGGTATTTATCCTTTACCGTATCAACAAATTCATTGAAACTGTGTTTAAGCTGATCGCCCATTTCGGCCGTATTCTTAGATATCTTCTTGCGGGTCTCTGATCCTTTGTCGGGTGCAAAAAGAATTCCTGCGATGGCGCCAATGGCTGCTCCAGCCAGCAATCCAAGGACTACTTTAGAATCTATTTTCATAATCGTTGATTTTTTATGGTGAAAATAAACGTTTAAATGTTGCCGTTAGAAAATGCCGGTTTCTTAAACCACGTTCAACCGGGGATTTCAAGTAGCCCCAAATTCTACTGCAAAACGTGCACAATTTCAAGTGTGGCATCCTGCTAACTTTCACATAGGAAAGGCTTTGCGGGAATTTTCAATTCGGGTAATAATCCTTTCTATCCTAATCTTCAGTCAACTGCAAATCTTGAGTTCAAAACCTGTACGTTTCACAGCGGTAAAGTTACAGGATATAATCAGCTTAAATAAATGCAAGTATGTTTTTTTGAACGGCCGCTGAGTATTGGTTTTGCGGAAGGAATTTATGCGGGAGTGGTTGCGTTTATTTCTGCCTCATCTTAAATGACCAGGTAAACTGAAATACCGCAACCACTTCTCCTGATTCATTGGTGCCTGTAGATTGAACCGTTATGGTATTACTGCTGCCGGCAGCAATTGCTTCTTCAATGGCATCGTGTAGTGCCCTGCCGTCACGACAAATAAACGAGGTGATGCCGATGGCTTTTTTATGAAACGCGCCGTTCATCTCAGTTAACAACATCGAAACTGCGGGACTTCTTTTGTAAATATTGGACAAGGCTAATGCACCTGTACTCATTTCAGCAGCCATTGCAAGGGAAGCAAAATAAGTAGAACGGAAAGGATTTTTCGACGACCACTTATAGGGTACAGTTACCACACATTTTTCTTCCGAAATGAATTTTATCCTCACGCCGGCAAATAGGGCTCCCGGTAAATTCCTGAGCAGGAAAATTATAAACTGAAGGCGATTGCGGGCGAGTTTAACAAATGCATTCATGGGGTACGATTTTGACAGTAGCAGAAAATAGGAATTTAAGGTTCTAATGTTTACTTATTTCCACAACACAGGAGGCTATATCATCGGTTGCTTTTCCAAGAAACTGAATAGTGCCGGATGCCGTACTTTCATACCTGATATTGGGCGTGTTTTTTAATCCAAGGCTGTTGTTTACCCGCGTACTAAAATCGGACATCGGTTGTTCGCTTATACTTTGATTAAGCTTGTACCAGTCGAGTGGTTCTCTGCTCACCACAATGGCAATCATATCCCGGTTGCCAATGCTATCGGGCGTCATGCTCTTATCTTTTGGAAAAAGCCGGACACCCGTAATACCGCAAAAAGGAGAATATTTTGTTTTCGACGGATCTGTTGCATCCGGATAAGGAAACAGCGTGTAACTCGTGCCATCTGTTTCTTTACCAAAAACATAAATGTAACATTCAACGCTGTTCTTTACTTCCATTTTAAATTTTGTTCCCATTGTTAATGGGCTAACCGTTTCAAAGCGGCTGCCATTTTTAATTTGTAATGGAATATATCCTTTAGCTATGCTTTTGTTACCGTCAAATTGTACTTCCATTAATCCAATTTCGCAAATGAGGGGTGCATGGGCTGCAACTCCCGTTTTAGCCATGGGTTCCAGTCCGTAGGCCTCTCTTACGTATCTCTTAAAATCAGGATATCTCACCCAGGCGAAGCCATTGTTGCCCCATTCCGGTCCCCAGCTATTCATGATCAAAAAAGCTCCCTCGTATTTTGTGTCATCATATCCCACAACGCACTGCGCATGCCCGCCAAAGCCCATCATACCTGCATCCCCCGGCTCTGGAATCCACACATCTTTTCCCAGCATACTTTGCATATAGCTTTCCCCCACCATCATGCCAATCACCACCGGAGCTCCCTGTGCAAGGTTTTCTTTTGTAGCACGTATATCTAATTCATCCGTATTGTCTCCTTTTGTCAGGCGGGTATAGCCTCTCATTTTGAAATCGCCTGCCTGTTGGATCATATTTCCGGAAGGCTGTGTGCTGCAGTCCTGATCGTTATACGGAAATTGCTCGTAAGGAAGTGAGCCTTGCCTGGTCATATAGTCCATTGCCCGCTGAATATAGGAGCCCTGGCATCCGTCTAATCCAATTTGGTTATACAAAAATGCCGGACTAAAGGAAATGCTACCACCGGGTTCCCCGGTACGCGACGCTTCTAATATGCTTCTGGCGGCATACGCGCTGCTCCATGCCACACAACTGCCCTGCTCGCCCTGATTACCAACCCGTGGGGCATAACGTTGAAGGTTAGCTGCTTCAGGCAACGGGTTTTTAGTATTGTCGTCTTCCAACGCTTCGTAGATACTGGCTTTTTCAAATTGTTTTGGATCAAGAATGCCACCCGTTGCCAATTGCCCCGCCTGGGCCATCATATTTGAACAACCGCTGCGGCCCATCAAAAAATAGCCGCCAATTCCAACTGCTGCTATCACCAGTATTCCTTTTACACCAAAAATTCTCAACAATAGAGGCAGGAGGGCAAACAGTCCTCTACCGCTTCCGCGCATGCCCCCACCGCCGCTCTGGCGGCCATTGCCATCATCGTTAAACTGCTCTGGTTGGCTGTTGGGGTCGTCGGTCATGCGTATAGGCATAGCTTCAATATTTTGTAATGCCTAAAAATACGTGTTTTTAGGGATTTGAAGCACCGGATGCAAAGGCTTCCAATCCGCAGTTCAACCAGTCGCGAAATTGCCCCACATTGGGTGTATAACCAACCGGATGGGTCATCAATTTGCCGGTGTGGTCTAATATTACGTAAAGGGGTTGGGTAGATTTTCCAAAATTTTCGGTCTGGAAAGTGGACCATTTGTCACCAATGGTTTCGATATCTTTTGTATTGTTGTCTGCAAAAGTATAGGTGAACCGGTCGGTGGGAGATAATTTTTTTCGATCGTCAACATACAAAGAAACCAGAATGAATTTATCGTTGAGCAACGACGAAATCTCAGGCTCAGTCCATACCTGTTCTTCCATTTTACGGCAGTTTACGCAGGCCCATCCGGTAAAATCAATGAGGATGGGTTTGTTGAGTTCCGCTGACTGTTGCAGCGCTTTTTCAAAATTATTTACCAAATGCGGTCCAACTCCTTTACCCTGCACGTTAGACGTGCCATACACACTATAACTTAATGGCGGAGGAAAACCACTCAGTAATTTTAAATTGGCGTAAGGGGTGGAGGTGAGTCCCGGAATCAGGTAAAGAGAAAATGCAAAGGACAATACACCCAGAACTTTTCTTGTGGTTGGAATTTTTTGACCTTTAAAATCGTGAGGCAACCTCAGCCAGCCAAACAGATAACATCCCAATGCAACTGAAATTACAAGCCAGATAGCGATAAATACCTCTCTTTTCAATAGCCCCCAGTGTTCCACCAGGTCGGCATTGGAAAGAAACTTGAACGCGAGAGCCAGTTCGGCGAAGGCCAGTATCTTTTTTACGGTATCCAGCCATCCGCCACTCTTGGGCAACGATTTTAACCAATTGGGGAACATGGCAAATAGGGCAAACGGTAGCGCGAGTGCCACACCAAAACCGGCCATACCAACAGTGAGCGACCAGGCGCCTTCAGACGCAGTGCCAACCAGCAGTGTTCCTAATATTACACCGGTGCATGAAAAAGAAACAATCACCAATGTAAGCGCCATAAAGAAAATACCGCTGATGCTGCTAATGTTGCTTTTGGCATCTGCCTTGCCGGCAATACCCGAAGGAAGGGTAATTTCAAAATAGCCAAAAAACGAAATGGCAAAGATGATAAATACAATAAAGAAAAACACGTTGAGCCATGCGTTGGTAGAAATATTATTAAATATTTCGGGTTGAACATTTCCAATGATATGAAACGGGATGCTGGCGATTACATAGATTAGGAGAATAAAGAAGCCATATAAAATTCCGTTACGGATAGCCTGCTTTTTGTGCGAAGCCCTATTGGTAAAAAACGATACGGTAACGGGTATCATGGGAAAAACGCATGGCGTGAGCAAGGCAATAAGTCCGCCTGCAAATCCGAGTAGGAAAATAGTTAGCAGGCTCTGTCCCGACTGGGTTTCATCGCCACAACGCGCGACCGGGTTTTTCAGATCAACTGCCGTTAACTTCATCTGGCTGGCAGATGCTGTTGTGATACCACCTTCAAACGACACGGTTTTGCTTTCTTCGATAGGAATAAATGTTTCGTTGTTGGAAGCATAACCCTGCAATGTGAGTTTAAGCGTTGCCGGAACGGCACCGGTTATGCGAATGTTTTGCGTAAGCAAAAATTTGTCGCTATAAACTTGAACTACGCGATTGTCGAAAACCGGATCTTTTATCGTGCTGGTGGTTTCGGCGGTAAGGTTTCCGTCTTTCTGCACGGCGTCGTTGTCCCAGGTGAGGTGTAATCCTGCAATTTCAATATCGGCAATTGAATCTGAGTAAACGTGCCAGTTTGGTGCAAGCGTGCCATTAACAACTATGGAGTAGGATGCCGAATCATTTTTTATACTCTTCACCTCCCATTGCAATGGGTTTTCCTGGGCAAAACTCCAAAATGGCAGCATTAACAACAGGAACAGA
>JADZFY010000391.1 GCA_020854215.1 Chitinophagaceae bacterium
CTCTTTTGAATTTTAATGTTGTAAAACGGAAAGACTGAAAAGGATTGTAAATAAGTGAAGGCTGCTTTGCGAACTTTGCGCAAAGCTTTGCGCTCTTCGCGGTTAAAACATCTTACAATAACCGCAAAGATCGCAAAGAAGAATACGCAAAGTTCATTTCGTAAGTCCCTGAAGACATGATATAAGTTTAGGTCATCATGAATTGGATTCATATAAGATCATCCGAAATTATATACAGCTCTGCAAAAAGTGTATACCAACTTTGTTGCAGCCACGCTGTTGCGGGAATTAGAAACACCGGCGAAAGCGGCGACATCGGCTGAGGCCTGAACGCTTCGAAGGTCAATGGCTTTGAACTGTTCTGCCTTTTTGGGTGACGGATGTGACACGCCCGGCAATTGTACAAAAACTGCTCCGGCAGGAATGAATGAGCGGAAACTCATTGGATCGAAAGGATCTTCTATTACTGCTTGCACGCCGGGTGGTAATTTATGTTCGCTACCTTTTCTCACCGGTGCGCTAACGCGATGATTATTTTGCAGCAGCTTTTTATGAGCCGCGTGCCCATATATCCAGTACTGCCGGTAATAAAAATGTCTTTCGTGTACACAGGTTATTTAGATAAAAAGTACCCATTTATACTGAAGAAGTTAAATGTTTAACGTTACGCGTAATTCGACTTATACGATTTCAATCATCGGCAGCACAGGTAGTAATTTAACATTGTTCCCTGTTTGGAGAAGTTATTTGCCGGGAGCTTTTGTCCATCTCGACTTAAGGAAATGGGCAGCCATTTTGCACCCGGATTTTATCGTTTTTCCTTTTTGTCATGAAGTCTTCTACGTTGTTCCTCATCTGATCCTTATTAATAGGGCGTTTCTTGCCAGTTATGTTTGTCTTCACATCCTGGTTTACATACTCTTGCGGATTCAACTCATGACAACAAAAAATAAATAGTAAAAGTTTTTTACAATAAATGCTTCCAAATACTCACTCCGCCATCTTCTTCAACACATCCATAGCAAAGTTCTTTTCCCAATTATTAAAAAGCCTGGCAGAGAAGCCTCTGTCTTTATTGATTTCATATCGAAATTGTACTTCCAGGAATAAAGTTTTTGCGCTTTGCCCATTATTGGAAATAAAGTAGGCAGGGTTTAAAACATAGAGCGCTGATTTGTATTCTGCTTCTTCATCATAAAATCTGCCCAATGCTTCCAGTATCTTTTCAGATTCTTTGAGCTGTGTATTTTGATCTACTACAGCCGGCTTTTGCAGCCATTCGTTTTTTTGTTTGGTCAGCAAATCCTTCAACTTTGCTTTTTTGACTTCATAAAATTTAGGATAGGCGAGCTTGTCAGATTCTAAAGCGTCTCTTTTTTTCTTCGCCCATTCGGCAGTTTGGGTGGCTATTTCACTTAATTGTTTTGAATTCAGTAATTCAAAATTTGCTTTCTCCAATTCCAGGTATACCAGCATATCTTCTAAGTATTGTTTGCGGCTTACGGGAATCAATAAAGGCACACCGGGCTTAGTTATAAAATAATGACGGTCTATCCATTGGTAAGAATTGGGGCCATGGTTATCATACCTGTTGCCGGCCTGCCAGTTTTCTACATAGCCATTGCCATTGTTGAGTTTAAGGAAATCAGCGTGTTTGTTTTTATAATCATCTGAGCGACCAGCAAGCAGAACTTCTTCTGAAAAATATTTTGATATTGGATTAGGATATTTGCTTGTCACATCATCAGCAATATCATAACGCGGATTTCCATATTTCATTGAAAATTCACCAGTACCTACGGGCTTTACACCAACCGGCGACAGATAAGGATTGATATCCACTCTGAATACTGTTTTGTATTCATCCACTATTTTGGGTACATGTTCGGTAACATGGCAAACGTATGCATATACTCCCAATTGGTATCCATACCTGGCGTATATATTTTTACCATAATTACTGTTATCATATCTGGCAAAACTTACCCTTGCGGCACTACCTGTGAGTTTAAAACCCTTACGGCTTGCTTCTTCCAATTTTTCAATGGCTATGAGGTTTTTCATCATAGCCGCTTTTTCGACAGCAGTGCCTTTTAAAATGACCCGGCCATATTTTCCATTATTATGGTCGGTATAAATTCCGGGCACATCATCGGCTGAGCCATTGCAAGGCACTTGAGGTGCGGTTATTTTGCCTTTGGTCTGTGCCATCATCTGATGACCACTGAGCAGTAATATTAAACTGATAATATATATTCTCATTGAAATTAGTTTTATGAAATGTATTGATAGGTTTTATTTTTGAAACATACCTGTTCCCTGAATAGAACCTGCTCCGGTAATAAGACTGATTCTTCCTTCCACACCGGCTGAGCCAGATGCGGCAGTTCCGAGATTGCCCGGATTAGGTATCTCACTATTATGTAAACCTGATTCAACCTCAGCACCTGCTTTTACCACTACATCTGTTATGCCTGTATTGTCAAATTCAATATCAGCACCCATACCCACATTTACGCTGGCCTCTAATGGCCCGACTTTACCACCAAAACCTGTTTTTGGCCCAATACTTACAGTACACTTTTTAAAGGAATCTCCAAATCCTGCATGATCTAAATCCTGTGTTAGCTTTACCCCCATAATCAGCGCATTGAATGTCGTGGTCATGCCACTGCAATCTAATTTAATACTAAATCCTAAGTTAGCAACCCCTAACGTTTGGCTGAAATCACTATTTATATTACAATTTGGGTCTTTAAAGGCAGTTAATTTTCCTCCCTTGCCATCAGCGTCATCATCGGCACATTCTAATTCTAATGATTGAAAATTGAAACCATTTTGTGTAAGGCTCAATGCTCTCAGCCATTGGCTTTGCAATCCTGCATTAATTCCCGGAAGCAACTCCTGGTAAGTGCTGTATAATGATGAATAGGAAAATTCATTGAGCAGTTGTTTTTCTGCAGAGAGATATTCATTATACAAGCCCTCAAGTTTCTCATTGTACTTTGACAGAAATTCATCTGTTGCTTTTAGTTTTTCATGGCATATTTGGTCCTCGTCTACGGAGCTTCCTTCACCTACATCTTTCAATTTATCATTGGCTTTCTTAATGGCTTCGTCATACTTTTTCTTTAACGATGCGCCTTCACCTTTTTGATAATCAAAGATGGCCTTGATAGCAGCCTGTTTTTTATTCTGCAGATTTTGTAAAACAATGTTTTCCCGTAAAGCCATTTTTTCTGCAAAGAGTGGTGCTTTTACTATATTCATTGCCTCCGCCTGGCTTACTGAACCCGGATTAGCAAGTGTTTTGTTCTTTGCATTCATAAAATGCTTTTGCATTTCCTCCAATTGTCCATTTATTTTTTTGTTTGATTCATCAGCAATCTTTTGCAATGCGGTTAATCGTTTGTCAATATCAGCTCTAAATTGTTTCCATATAGGTTTAAGCACTTTGCATTCCGCTGCTGACGTTGGGAAGGCAGGCATTGAAAAGCCACCGAGATTCAACAAGTCATCGCTTTTGCTGGCAGGGGGAAAATTGTTGTAGTCACCGGGGACTGGTGTGTAACCCAGCTTTTTCAACATATCTGCTCTGCCTTTGCTGTACCCGCTTTTCATTGCAGCTTTGGCATGTGCAATGGCCTGAGCTTTTCTTCCCTTACTTTGGTCAATCAGGCACATCGTTTCATTGGCTTGTGCATTGCTTGCATTCAATGCCAGGGTGCTATCCAAATATTTGTCGGCTTTATCTATATCGCCTAGTGCAAACCAGGCTTGCCCCAGGTTGTTGAGAAGGGTGCTGTTCTTTTTAAATCTTGCATTGAGGTTATTCAGTATGGGAATGGAAAATTCAGGGGCGCCCATCATGCTCAGCATGGAAGCGTAGTTGTTCAGGTTATCTGTATTTTCGGGGTCATCTTTACATGCCTGTGCCATCATGCAGATTGCAGTCTCCGTTTTGCCGCTAAGCCACATCGCCATCGCTGCACTTCCGGTTTGTGTACTCGTAGCCTTTTGTGATATAAGTCCCATGTAAATAACGTAGGCATTGTTTTTTGAGACGGAATTTGCAGCAGCAAGAGTTTTTTCAGAAACGTTTTTGATGAAGTTGCCCATACCGGCAACAGTAGGTGTTATGCTGATTGCGGCAATTACCTTGTTATCTTTTGCAGGCACCAAACCATTGAATTGTTTTGGTTGTTTATAGGCGCTGCTATTATTTACTTTTTGTTCTGCATCATTTATTTTTTGTCCCATGCCCATTGCATTCATTAAGCTATCATAACTCTTTCTTGCTTCGGGGCTCATAGATTCCAATTGCTTGTTTAGATTTTTCTTGGCTTCTTCATACTTTTTTTTATCGGCAGCCATTTGCTCTTTGGAGGGCTTTTGGGCAAAACACATTAATGAAACAAATACGACTATGGCAAGGAGAAATATTTTTTTCATTTACTATGAATTATTAGAGTAAAAATAGGTGGAGTAGTTAGTAGCGGCAATCATTAAAAAAGATGATTTTTTAAAATCTGGAATGGAAATGGTTAAAACCATTTGTTGGAATTGACGGTTTCACAAATAGCCCATGGTTTAAACCATGGGCTATTTGTGAAATAATTTTATTCAAAACCGTTTTAACGGTTTATTTAAATTTGATTAAAATAAATTCATCATGCCACATTCATTCGTAAAAATATGGATACATACCATTTGGGCAACCAAGGAACGGGAGCCATTGGTAAGACCTTCAGTTGAATCACAGATTCACGAATACATGCGTAACCAATTTATTGAGCTGGGTTGTCCTGTAAGAATTATCAATGGAATGCCAGACCATGTTCATTGCCTTTTCCTGCTCAGCCGTGAAAAACCAATTTCAGATGTCATTAAACAGGTAAAAGGCAGCAGCTCTCATTATGTAAATGAACAAAACCTTATTGCAGATAAATTTTCCTGGCAAACCGGGTATGCAGCATATTCAGTATGTGAATCCCAATTGGAAAAGGTTTTTCAATATATTAAAAATCAGAAAACCCATCATGCCAAAAAATCTTTTAAAGATGAATACGATGAATTTTTAAAATTGTATGGTTTTGAAGAGGGATAGATGGGTGGTCATAGTCATAAATGGTTAAAACCATTTGTAAATAATCGGATGTTTCATCGTAAACCGTGGGCTAATGTTTTCATTTAAATAACCCATTAAAATTTTCCGCCTTGCGGAAGTAGTTTCAAAAAAAACTTGTGAGATTGTAAATTATTTAATTGATAAACCCGGTTCCATTACAAACCTTACACCGTATTCTACCCTTACCGCCACAAAAGGTGCAAGGCGCCAATTCTCTCGTGTATTCATACTGTTTAGTAACCGGATTATATCTTTGCTGTTGTTGCCATGTTCTACCCGTTCCGCCACATAGTGTACATAAATTGTATCCTCCTGAACAGCTTGTACAACGTTTGCTTTTATTTGAAGATTGTGTGTTGCTTTTTTGGGTATTGCTTGAAGTGTTTGTTGAAGTTGAAGCATTTGTAATCTTACCGTTGGTTTTAATTTCAAAACCTGTTTTAAAACCCGGAGGGTTGTCGATTTTTGAAACTCCGTCTTCCATTTTTTGATATGAAAAGCTTGTTGGGTTGTTGTATGTTCCATCTCTCTCAGTTGTTTTTCGGGGGTCTAATAGCAATGCATAGCCATTACTGCCCGAATAGTATTTTACTTCAAAAGTGTAGGTTGTCTTTTCTGGTTTGTATGAAGAAGATTTTAATCTGCTTCCCCAAAGATTTGGGTTGTTATTTTTCTTACTCCACCATTCGCCACTACCGTTCTGAGGGGTGATAGTGATTCGGTTGCCTTGTAAAGTGTAAGTTCCGGTTTCATATACAAAGAGAATCTCTTTCAAAAGTGTTGACCAGTTCTTTGCCCGGAAAAAATAGGTTCCATTTTCATTGAATAAATATTCTCTTCTGTAATAACCCGCTGAGTACTGTGGATATCCATTGGCGTAGCCACTTGTTTCCAAATGATTATCGCACCAAAGGCCAACTAATGGTGAGCTGCTATTATTGTTTGTATTTGAAGTTGTATTTTCTGATGAACTGGAAGGTGCCTTTGACAATTCCAATGAATTGAGAAATGATGTCATGTCGTTCTCATACTGTTTGCTGTTCAGCATGATCACCACACTCACTGTTTGTCCGCCACCGGTGGCAGTGAGAAGAGTTGCCATTCCGGTATTATCTCCATCGGTATAGTTTGCTCCACCGGAGATAATGTCCCATCCATTATCTTTCGCCGGTTCTTGCATTGTGGGTTCACCATTTACCTGCACAGTAGTTTTTACCAGACTTTCCCAATTGGTATTAAAATTTTCATTCGCTGAACTACTTGATTTCATTGATTTAGTAATGATCGCAACGAAATAACCTCCTGTATTTTTATCAGTAACCGATAACTGAACGCCACCTTCATATTGCTGTTGTTGCCATCCCGAAGAGACAGAATAGGAAACAACATCGAAGGTTTGCTTTTGGGCAAAGCCACAAACAACAGTCAGCATGGTTAATATGACAAGGATTATCTTTTTCATTCCCCAAAATATTTATTAGATAAAAATAGTTATGGAGGATGTGTGCGGCAATCATTAAAAAAGATGATTTTTTTACTTCAATGCAATTAGAAAATGGTTAAAACCATTGAGGGCATTTTATTTACATTACACAGCCCACGGTTTAAACCGTGGGCTGTGATTTCCTATTTCAAAAAATCACTTCCAAAATCCGGTATGGATGGCCCGGAAGCGTTAAAGCCGCTGCTCACACTTATCTCTTCTGTGAATAAATTTACACTGGCGCTTCCACCATAAGGCCCTTCTAATGTTGCACCTGCCTCGCCTTTCACAATTAAATCAACTGGATTCATATTGCGATCAAATTTTATGGTGGTTTCAACAGTAGCACCTACTTTGGCTTTGAGGTTTTCGGTTACTTCGAACTCTTTTTCCTTGCCGGCTTTGGCAGATATACTGTGCCCGGTTGCTTCCCAGGTTACAGGGTCTATGCTTTGTGTGTAAGTAAATTTGCCGGCTTTAAAATCCGCATAAACTGACCAGCCGGTACAACTCATTTTGAAGCCTGTTACCGTAAGGTCAATTCCAAAATCCAATACACAATGTTCTATTTCCCAATCATGTATTTTTCCTTTGTAACTATTTCTTATTTGATCATAGCTACATGGCTTTGTTAATCCTCCTTCAACATGAGTAGGAAAAAGTGAGTAGGCCATAGTATATATTCCCTGTAAATAGGTTAAATAAGCTGTGAAATTTATAGCCGCAGGATCCTGCTGTGCAGCTTGCATCACTATACTGTTCCAAAAAAGATATTCCTGCAGGCGCTGTTTCAACAGGCTTTGCATTTTGTGGATATACTCATTATTGATTAATGATAATTCATTAAACCATACTACCTGCCTGCTCGACTGTAAATTGCATAATTCTTTTTCTATTTCTATTGCCCTTGCATTTTCTTTATCATGCCCTTCACCAGCATTCAACGATCTGTATTCTTTCTGCAGTGCATCTATTTTATTATCAAAATTCCCTTTCAATGCCTCTTTCAGTTGATTCTCCTGGTGCAGTCTTATTGCATCTGCTTCTTTCATGCGGTTGTAGTAAGATTTACTGTATTGCGGATTATCAATACTGGCAAGCATTGTAGCACCCTGCGCTGCGAAAGGATTCGCATTAGATGTATACAGGGTATTTGAATACCCGGGCTTCCCCATATTTTCAAACATTTCCTGAATCTGTTTTGCTTTTTTTTCCTGGCTGGCCATTGCCATCTTCTGGAAATTTTCGTTCAATTCCTGGTTTGTGTTAATTGCAGCGTTGATGGTTGTTTCAAGGTCCCTGAAATATTTTTCAATTTCGGCATTCCTTTCTTTCGCTTCTGCATACGAAGAAGGCACTTGCGGTACAGTAAATGTTTTGGTAACACTAACATCTTTATAAAACTGTTGAAACCGGCTCCGGATATATGGCGACAAATCTTTACCCGGCGCCACCTGGCTCAACAGATTTATATTTTCCGAAGTGGCTCCTCCATGTGCAATTGCTTTTTCAAGATAGTTGCCACAGAGTGTAGGATTACCCTGCTTTTGTGCAATGAGTGCCATCGAACGATAGGATTCAGCTTTGGTAGAATCTTTTGCAATGGCAGATAAGAAAAGCGGTTTTGCTTTATCCACATAGCCCAGGCTCTGGTACGCCTGCCCAATGTTATTGAGCAATGTGCTGCTTTTTGGAACAAATTTTTGAATGTAAAGCAGTATCGGTAAAGCTTTGTGTGCATATCCTGAAATGGTAAGCAATGCACCAAGGTTATTGATGGAAGCATAGTCATCCGGATTAATGACGCAGGCATTTGAAAGCAGGTACAAGGCTTTGTCCAATTCATTGTGCGTCCAAAATACCATTGCATATTTCCCCGTTTTCTCTGCATCGTTCAGTAAATTTTCTACCGATTTTACATGGCCGGGTTTCATTACCTGTTCTGTTTGTCCAAAAATTGTTTGCAGATACATTACCAGTTTCTGTTTGCTGGCAGGTGTAGCCGGTATTGCCAACTTAGAAATTTTATCAGGAATTTTATTGGGGTCAGCCTTTGGCATCATCGCCACACCGGTGCCACCTTTTTGCATCGTCTTCTGTGCTGTTTTCAATGTTTTTTCAATTCCCATTTTTTCCAGCATAGCCCGCTGCTCCGGTGTCATGTCTTTTTTCATTTCTTCTAATTCCTTCATGGATTCCTCCAGGCCTTCCTTTTGTTGAGCCATCGCAAATATTGGCAGCATCAACAGTATCGTCAGTATTTTTTTCATGCGTTCTAATTTTAAATTTTTTGCAACCGAAATTATTTTACAGGTGTAGCGCTTTTCACATCAATATTGCTGAGCATCATGGCAGGTTCGCTGCAATACCAGCCATAGCGTTTAAAGGTTTTCCCCGCAGGCAATGCATTATCATCATGCATTACTTCTTTACCATTTACAGAAACAGAAAGAGAAGCGCCTTTTACCGAAACGGTAATATGAGCGGCACTGTTTTCTTTTAGATTTTCAATTCTTATTTTCCGTTTGTCTTTCTCGTAGCCGGGCAGGTAATAACGTTTCTCAGATTCAATTTCACCACTCATAGCCAGTGAAAAATCAATTCCGTTGCTAACAAGGTCACTTAAATCAAGTGGGGTGCTTTTCCTGGGATTGGGGTCATCTGTATCCAGCCGGAAACTAAAATTTACCCGTTTATTACTAACATCTTTTCCGAAATACACATCATAACTGATGGTGAAAGCAGCGGGAAGTGGCGGTTTAAAATCGGGATAAAATGTATATCCATTAGGAAGAGATATCCACTTTCCGTTTTGCCCGTTGATAGTGTTTAAAGTTGCATTGACAACCCGGCCTCCGTGATCCCCGTAAGTGTGCCAGTTTTTTGCAGAAAAGGTGCCGGCCGGATAGCCATCAAAGTCTTCATATAAAATTGTATTAGCATCTTTATTTTTTGCGGTTGCAGTTGCTGAAATTGTTACTGGTGCTAAAAAATTATTACCTGTTGATTTTGCAGGTGCATTTAACGGTGCGTAAACCATACTCTTTCTTGCATCAGGCTGCGACAACCATTTGGCTACAAAATCATAATTGAAATTATGTAACATAGAATAGACCATGTGCGGAATACCTGTACCAAACTTTGTATCAAATTTTGAAGGGTTGCCTTCAATATCCCCGTTCATTGCCGCAAAATCAAAATACACCCAAAGAGGGTTGTCTGTTTTTGTTTGGTCAATAGTTTGTTTGGTTGTAGTAACCAGTATGCTGTATTGAGGATATGCTTTGTCAACAGGCTGCCCATTTATAATGGCTTCCGGATTCAGCAGGGAATGGCCGTTGTCATCTTTGATGGAAAGGTCATTGCTATAATTGCCTTTTATTTTTACCACTTCATTGTAATAAGGCTTTAATCTCTCTAACGCTTGTTTTACAATGTCTGCGGAATACGGATTTTTTTGCATGATACCTGGGTAAGCTGCCATTTGCTGTTGAATGTAAGCAACCGCATCTTTTACCAGCACCGGCTTAAAAGGCCAGTTCCCGTTTTTGGGCACTACAATGCCAACTTTGAAAATTTCTTTTCCCCTGTTGTGGTAATGTTCTATATAGGTACGGTAGTTATAGAGGTTGGGCTGAATTTTTTTATCAATACCTTCTTTACTCAATTGGGCCTCATCATCGCCGCTTGCAAATGCTGCCTGTTCCGATAAAAAATATAAGCCACCAGGGTTAAAGTCTGTGATATATGTTCCCGGAAATTTATTAAAATCTACATTCAGCCTTTCACCTTGTTCACAACAATTCAGGTCAATTTTTCCATTTACAAAATGTGTTTCATAACCCAGGATGTGAACGCCATAGCTTTGTAATGGCCCATTGGTTCCTAAATACCAACGTCCATCATTTTTTTTGATAGTACGCATTGCCAGGCCACGAGGCAGGTAGGATTGCTGTATCCAACTGATGAGCATATCCGAAGCTTTTTGCTGCCACACAGAGTAGATGGCGCCATTAGCATATTGGCTTTTTTCAGGTTTGTAAACCGCATTTGCTTTTATCGGATTGCTTATATATTGCCATCCAACAACAGAGTCACGATTAAGCTCCTGGTCGCTTTGTGCAAAAGAGAAAATTGAAACAAAAACAAATAATGTGAGTGCCAAAGTTTTTTTCATCGCAGGTATATATTATGTTGTAAAAATAGATGGATGATATGCCGTGGACAATCATTAAAAAAGATGATTTTTATTTAATCAATCCAAATAGAAATGGTTGAAACCATTTGTTAGGAATTGACGGTTTCACAAATAGCCCATGGTTTAAACATTAGCCCACGGTTTAAACAATAGCCCACGGTTTAAACCGTGGGCTATTGAAAAACGATTTTATTCAAAACCGTTTCAACGGTTTTGTTATATTCGAAGAAGCAAAAAAATCCCCGCCATGCCACATTCATTCGTAAAAATATGGATACATGCCATTTGGGCAACCAAAGAAAGGGAACCATTGATAAAACCAGCTATCGAAAAAAATATTCATGAATACATGCGCAAGGAATTTGTTGACATGGATTGCCCGGTAAGAATTATCAATGGAATGCCTGACCATGTTCATTCTCTATTTTTGCTCAGCCGTCAAAAATCAATAGCTGAGGTTATCAAGCAGGTGAAAGGCGGCAGTTCTCATGCTGCTAATGAACAAGACCTGATAGCAGAAAAATTTGCCTGGCAAACCGGATATGCAGCATATTCAGTATGTGAATCCCAACTGGAAAAGGTTTTTCAATATATTAAAAATCAGAAAACCCATCATGCCAAAAAATCTTTTAAAGATGAATACGATGAGTATTTGAAATTGTATGGTTTTGAAGCGTAGGGATAGATTAATCACCATGAGGTAAAATGGTTAAAACCATTTTCAGATTGTCGGGGGATTTCCACATAACACACGGTTTAAACCGTGTGCTATGTGGCATCTGCATCATTTAAACAATCCATTAAAATTTTCCGCCTTAGCAGATGTCGTTTCAAAAAAACAGCGCTGGTCGTTTTGACCGGGGCTTCCTTCCCGAATGGTGTTTTGAGTATGTTTCAGGCAAAGCGCATTGGCTTCATTGCCTTGCCAGTATTCAATGGTGAAAGGGTAGGTTATTCTTTCCAACTTTCTTGCTGATGACTTCAATTTCGTCAACCTTGTTTTCAGTACTTTCCTGATATGCTCTGCACTCATGCCATTGTTGATTTTGCCCACACTCCATTCATCATTAGCACCTTTTAATGGAGTAATCGTAAGCTGATTGCCATTTACAGTATAAGTGCCGGTTTCATATTGCAGTAACTGTACAGGATTGTTTGCAAGGCCGGAAGCTGTACAGTAAACAAACTGGTAACTGCCATTTGCGTTGAATTTGTATTGATATTTCCGGAAGCCGCCGGAATAAGTGCTATTGCCTGAAGAACCGAACTTTTCAAGTGTTTGTGCTTCCCATATTTTTCCGGCAGGTGGAGAATTATCATGGACAACAGTGGTGGTATTATTTTGGGTTAGTGACGATCCGGATGATTTATTAAGAGAAATTTTTGTACCGGCGGGTAATTCTATAGCCGATTTATTGGGAGTAAAGGGCCGCTTATACAACCACGAATTTTTAAAGCTATTGTTGGTACTCCATGCGCCGTCTCTCAAGGTTTGTTTGTTATGCTGTAAAATCAAATTGGTTTCATTAATGCCTGAGAAATAATGAAAGTCTATGTTATAAGTAACTGATTCAAGTGGACGCTTTTCTGTTTTGAGCAATTTACCGGGCTTATCACTCCCAGCCTTGCTCCAGCTTTCTACACTGCCGCTTTGTGGTGAAATGCTTAATTTATTACCATTCAATTTATAAGTTCCTTTTTCGTACACATAAATAATATCGTTGTGGTATAAATAGCTGATATTTTTTTCAAGAAACTGGTAAGTTCCATCGGCATTGAAATAATATTCCCGGTAGTCGTAACCTGCAGTATTGGATTCGTTTTGGTACTGCCCCCAAATACCGGCAATAGAATTTTGGTCTGTATTATTATTTGCGTTTGATGTATTGTTTTTTTCAGTTGCCGGTTCATTAATTTCTAAACTGTTGACAAAAGCCAATATTTCTTCCTGGTATTTATCAGTGTTTGTCATGACTAC
>JADZFY010000392.1 GCA_020854215.1 Chitinophagaceae bacterium
ATTTGCCGCCAGCTTCCTTCAGATTTTACCTCGCAGTAAACACCCTTGCTCTTGGCTAACGATAAGTACTGCAACTCTCGTTCGGGACTTACACCCTATAGATAAAGAACATGCCTGACACACAAAGACAATAGCCGTCATCAAATGACGGCTATTGTCATATCATGGTGAAAAAACAACTATTGTGTCGCACCCAAATTAGGCTCAGTAGGCCAGTAAGGGTTTTGGTAAATAACCGAGGCGGAAGGATCAGCACCGTTTGGCGATGTGATCATCAAATGCTGAATAGCAATGGGTTCAAAATAATGTGCTTCAGCCCATTTATAACCGTCGGCTGCCAGATTACCGGCATCCAGATTAATGCGATAAGGACGCAGGTAATTGCTTTCAGATTTCCTTGACACATTTGCGCCGTTATTGCCGGCTTCCACAAGCATGGAGCTACCCGTTTGACCAATCCTAAAAGTCTGAAGAAAATAAATATTTACTCCATTATGATGCACCTGGTAAACCAATACTAAAAAACCCGTCATACATAACGAAATTTACACGACTGTCATATCACAAGCGACTCGGTTTATCGTTACTATATAAAAAGCCAGTGCCATTAACCTTATCGTTCCGCCTATTTAAAAGATCCTTCATTAGCACATTGATCGTTACGGTATTACTTCTCATTCTCACAGGTTGTGAAAAAAACACTGTTCCACAAGATAACAGCCCAACCTGGGAACAGCCTTATTTTGGGTTTAACGCCAAAGGACTGTTGAACACCGGTCAACAGGTTTCCTATGCGCAACAGTACTTTAGCCAAATGCACTCATGGATTAAGCCGAATATCGTTATCCGCGTAACCGGCGGTACGGCATCACAAACGGCTTTTGAAAACGATTGGACTAATGAGACCATCTCCCAATGGACAGCCTTACAGCAACAGCACCAACTCCGCTTTATCTATGTAGTAAATGGAAATGATTCGCCAAAAAATCAGCACGATATCATACAAAAATGGATAAGCGCCGGGGCCAGGTTCGAGTTTCTGGAAATGATGAATGAATATTATCTGCCCAAATTTACCCATGGAGATACGAGTTTCGAAGAAGTGAGCCGGGTAGTAACTCCTGAAATATATGCTAACGAAATTTTGCCGGAGTTCTGGGAGGAACTGGATCGTTTTAACTTACCCTACTATATCATTTTTGCTCCTACCCGGCCCGATAAGCCAGATGCACAGCAAAAAATGGATCATTGGAACAGGGTGATGTTAGACTCTGTAATGCAGGTTTATCCTCAGCGAAACATCCATGCTACCCTGCATCTATATGATAGCGGCGATGACTTGTCTTCTTTCGACTACGATCAAATACGCAGGCTTAGGCTTCAATTACCGGAAGACCGGCACATTGCTGTTACCGAGGCCGGTATCATTAACGATTCTCTCAACTCCGATGAATGCGGATTGTTAGCCGTGGTGCATTTCAAGAATTTGTTAGCTCAACTTCAAAAAGGCGATTACCTCCTCGACCAGGTACTCTATAACACAAGCGCAAACAACAACACGGCCAATCTTAGTCCGGGCTACAGCGGTATCACCCCAAAGGGTACCCGAATATTGCAATTTGTAAATAACCAACTGCAATAACTTGCGGGCGGTGGGCTCAATTTTCACCGCTTCGCCCCTATTTGAAATAAGCCGGCGCCAAAATGATATCCGGCATGCCTTGCTTATTTTGGCATAAAATTGATAAACAACTCTGCGTCTTTTCTTTTTTCAATGGAGTTGTAACACGGTTCGAGCGTTTTGAAGGTAAACAGAGGTGCAAACAGCTGTTGATACGCTTCGAGTGTACCACCAAATGGCGGACCGTCTTCGTCAAACTTCTTATTAAACAACACACCTGCCAACCGGCCGCCTTTCACCAAAAGAGAATGCATTTTGCGAACATATGCTGTACGAAGGGATGGATCGAGTGCACAGAAAAAGGTTTGCTCTAAGATCAGTTCGTACTCACCCGTGAGATCAAAAAAATTGCCCGTAATGATGTGGATGCTTTTATTCACCTCTTCACCGAACTTAACTTTCAGTGCGTCGGTAAGGGAAGGTGCGATATCTATCACGGTGAGGTTACTGAAGCCCTGCTTCAACAGATACTCCGCTTCGTGTGCATTGCCACACCCTGGAATTAATACCGGTTTGTCTCTCCAGGACAATTGGTTCACATACTCCGCTATAGCGGGAGACGGGAAGCCAATATCCCATCCTGTTTCCTGCTCCTTATAACGCTTGTCCCAGAAGTCTTTGGATAATACTTTTTCTGCCATCAGCGATGTTTTTGTTCTACTTGAGTTTTTTCTATGCCCCTAATGGATAATCTCACCTTTCATTTTCACGATTTTTCATTCCATTTTTGAAATCTCTTCGGAGATATTCTCTTCATTCTTTTATTTCTCCAACAATTGTTAGCGGCGCATTCTTTCGATAAGATTTCGTAACATACCCGGAGCTGGCAATTTGACGTATAACCTGCTGTGGGCAAATCATCAATTTTTAACTCTGTGCGGATTCCATGATAAAAAGGATCATTATACAATAGCTCGCACAGATTAAACCCGTTAAATGTTTTGCTTATTTCCAGTTAATGCTTCTTCATTTTGTCCATCTTCCCGACTCCCTGGCAATGTCTATGAGGCGCTGTCCCTGGGGAGTCATTTTCCCCTCTCTGATCATTCGTTCCGCACGTTCGATATTGGGTTTGCTCCAATTGCTTTTCCTTTCATTGCGTTTTGAGAAGGTAAGGTAGTAGCTTTCCGCGTCTCTTTTCTTACACAAACTGTCAATCCAGCCAAAACATAATGCTTCCTCTGTGGCTTCCATCAGTTGTACCGACTGCCTCCCGGTTTTCTTATGAAATAAAATAAGCCATACGGAATTTTCCTTCTCACCATTTTTCTCCAGCCAGTCGCGCCATTCTCCGCGTGTTCTGGCACTTATGGCTATTCTTCCGTCTTTTGTTTCCATGCCCTGTTCGTTTTTATTTTCTCCACAAATATCGGAGCAGCAAACCGAAAAAAATTAGCTTCTCCGCTATGTTGAACTATCCGGCAATGGGTTCAGCTTTGAAACCCTTCTTTTTGATAATCGCCGCTACTTCATCCGGAGTAATTCCGTTAGAACTTACGGTGAGAATTTTATCCGGGTTAGCGGTATCTACGTTCCAATGGCAGATACCTTCGGCATTGTCTAAATCGGATTGTACTTTAGACACACAGCCTCCACAATTGAGGGTTGTTTTAAACTTGAATTCTTTTCTTTCCATTATTGTTGTGTTTTCGTTTTATACCAGGTGATTAAAATATTTGTATTCAATACCATACCATAGCGAACAGGTACCGGTTTGTGAGCTATGAAGTTACATGATAACCGGCCTTTTCTATTGCGTTGATCACCGTTGCGCCTGCTTCCTCATTTTCCAGGGAGGCAGTTAATTTTCCCGCTTCCATTTTTTCAACCCGCACACCCTTAATATCTTTTACGGCATTGTGTACCCTTGTTTGGCAGTGTGCACTCTGCATATCAGGAATAGTGAATATTACTTCTTTCATTTGTTTATTTTTAATTGTTCACAATGGCAATCTGGAATAGCCAAAAAAATATTCTTTTGAGTGTAACCATTTCTATGGCTGTTTCATAGTATTTACGCTTATCGTTAGAAGTATATAACACACAATACGTTTACTGTTAGGCACTTTCCCTATTGATAAATACCCTGGAAGGTTTTATTTCTTCCATTTTAAGCGCAGACTGTTGCTTACTACGCTCACGCTACTCAAGGCCATCGCTGCACCTGCAATCATCGGATTCAATAGGAAGCCGTTAACCGGATACAACACTCCTGCGGCAATCGGAATACCAATAAGGTTATAAATAAAAGCCCAAAACAGGTTTTGCTTAATAGTGGCTACGGTTTTTTTAGAAAGTATTATTGCCTGCGGAATCCGGGTAAGTTCCGATGATATGATCGTCATTTTCGCTACGTCCATCGCGATATCACTTCCTTTTCCCATTGCGATGCTCACATCTGCCGTTGCGAGTGCCGTACTATCGTTAATGCCATCGCCCACCATTGCTACTACTTTTCCCTGTTGCTGTAATGTTTTTACAAAGTCTGCCTTTTGTTGCGGCAACACTTCGGCTTTGTAATGCCGAATGCCTGTTTGAGCTGCAATAGCTTTTGCCGTAGCTTCGTTATCTCCGGTAAGCATGTACACTTCAATACCCAGCTCCTGCAACTCACCAATAGCCGTTACCGATGTTGCCTTTATCTGGTCAGAGATCGCAATTACAGCAAGCGCCTGTTTACTGTCTGAAAACCAAATCACCGTTTTCGACTCTTCTCCCCACACTTCGGCCTGTTGTTCCAATTCCCCCGCAACACTTATATTATTTTCTTTCAGAAGTGCTTTGTTTCCTACAAAGTAGGTCTCATTTTTATAACTGGCTTTAGCGCCCTTTCCTGTGATACTGTCGAATTCCGTTATACCAGGCTCCATATTTAAACTACTGTTACCTGCCGTCAGGTGCTTTACCACCGCTTCGGCTAATGGATGTTCGGATTGCTTTTCAATGCTCCACAAAATATGCTGTCCGGCATCGTTATTGTTCAGCCATCGAATGCCGGTAACTTGTGGTCTTCCCTCGGTGATGGTACCTGTTTTGTCTAAAACAATAGCGTCTATTTTTTTAGCGAGTTCGAGGCTTTCCGCATCCTTAATCAAAATACCTTTTTCGGCTCCTTTACCCACTCCTACCATGATTGCAGTTGGTGTGGCGAGTCCTAATGCACAAGGACAAGCAATAACCAATACGGTAACGGCGGCTAACAGTCCCTGAACAATGCCGTTATCACCTCCCAACAAAAACCAGAGGAAAAAGGAAAGGACCGCAATACCTAATACCACCGGAACAAAAATCCCTGCAATCTTATCCACCAGCTTCTGAACAGGTGCCTTACTTCCCTGTGCGTCCTGCACCATTTTGATGATTTGGGCAAGCATGGTTTCCTTTCCCACTCTAACCGCCTCAAACCGGAAAGCACCTTTTTGGTTGATAGTTCCCGCAAACACTTTCTCGTTTTCCTTTTTCAAAACCGGAACAGGCTCTCCGCTCAACATGCTTTCATCTACATAAGAGTTCCCCGAAATAACCATACCGTCCACTGCAATTTTTTCTCCCGGTTTTACCATGATAATATCGCCCACATTTACGTCTTCAATGGGCGTCTGCGTTTCAGTTCCACCCTTTTGTATAACCGTAACTGTTTTGGGTTGTAAGCCCATTAACTTTTTGATGGCGGAAGAGGTATTTCCTTTAGCTTTTTCTTCCAACAATTTGCCTAAAAGTATAAAAGCAATGATAACCGCCGCGGCTTCAAAATAAACATGGGCGTGTAGTCCTCTCTGGTGCCAAAAGTCGGCAAACAACATATTAAATACACTAAACAGGTAGGCAATGCCGGTACTCAACGCCACGAGGGTATCCATGTTTGCAGACCGATGTTTTGCCTGTTTCCAGGCATTGATGAAAAAATCTCTGCCCA
>JADZFY010000393.1 GCA_020854215.1 Chitinophagaceae bacterium
AATTGCCGGGAGGCGATGATGTTTTATCAGAAATGCGTTGGTGGTGAGTTGAGTTTTCAAACAATAGAGGCGTCTCCACTATCCGGGAAGCTACCCGCAAAAATGAAGAAATATATTCTGCATGCCACACTCAAAAATGGCAGTCTGTTGCTGATGGCTTCGGATATGGTTTCAGAAAAAGGTTTTTTTAGAGGCAATGCGATATCGCTTGTGCTTAACTGTGCAAGTGAAAAGGAAACAAGAGTGTGTTATAAAAATCTTGCCCGTGGCGGTGAGCAAACACACCCGTTGCGGAAAACTAATTGGAATGCATTATTTGGGGAAGTAACCGATAAGTATGGGAATCACTGGTTATTGAGCTACAGTAAGACGGCGTACGCAGTTAAGTAAAATAGCCGGGCAAACTGGAGGTTATAGCGTAAATCAATCAAATTATTCTTCGATGGAGGGTTAGCTCATCATTGTTTTCAGAGCGCAGGTTGCATACTATTCCGTTTAGAGGAAGCTGAAGCGCCAGACAGGAAGCTGATCATATCAGTAAATCCACTGACGGGTTTGCCGGTACACGGAAAGCACCTGTTGATTGACATTCGGATAGAAAATCGCCTTTAGCCGGGAATAGTTTTTGGATACGAATAATTTGGAGATATCAGTTGTACTTTTTCGCCCCTATTCAAAAACAAAGTCCATTGCTCAACCGAATACCCACGTACAGGCAGGCAGGGAATTGTTGACTATAGATCAAACAGTGTCGGGTTTGCATTCTGACAAGGGTTTATATAAAGTCTCAACAGAAGTTGAGGCTTTATTTGTAAAATATCTGATCACAACCCCATCGTTTATACTTTGAAATAATGTGTTGCTGACGACAGAGTGGTAGCACTTTTTGTGAACTTCTCCATATCAGAAAAATAGTCCTTTGGTAATGCCATCCCGGAGTTATTTAAAATTAGGGTACAGACCAATTTTTCTTCGGTGCTATTAAAGGTATTCTCCGGTTTCCGGGATATGCGTATAAAATAATTTACTTTTGGAAATGCCAGTTCTGATTTTGACAAATGGAGCCTTTTTGTGTTCATTAAACGAAGTATGGAATTGATTCCACACCGAGAGTATATGCTTAACCACCCAAAAAACGTTTCTCACCAGCTAAAATACCTTTCTGTATGACCAATGCCTTTAACCGCTTCCTAAAAGCGCCTATTCTTCTGCTTGCATTATCTATTGCTTTTTTTAACAATGCCTGTAATCAAAAAGAAAAAATCAAGGCCGTTAATCCTCAATTCAGCAGGTATATTGATGGATATACTTCAGGTGTAATTTCAAAAACCGCTGCCATACGGATTCGATTAACCGGGGACGCACCTTCAACGCATACCGTTAATGAGCCGTTGAAAGAAGCCCTTTTCAGCTTTTCGCCCTCAGTTAAGGGAAAAGCCTATTGGGTTGATGCACGAACTATCGAATTTAAACCCGACGAAAATCTGAAGCCTGACCAATTGTATACGGTTGATTTCAAACTAAGCAAGGTAACTCCTGTTCCAGACGAGTTCAAGACCTTCACCTTTAACGTGCAGGCTGTAAAACCCGCTTTTACTGTTGTTGAAAAGGGGCTAAAAGTGGTGGGTAACTCAAAAGAAATGATGCTGCTCACCGGTATTGTTGAAACGGCAGATATAGAAGCCGCCGCTGCCATTGAAAAAATATTATCGGCTGAATATAACGGAAAGTCCGTAGCAATAAAATGGGAACACAATGAATCGGCCCGCGTACATAGGTTTATTATTGAAAATGTTAAGCGCGGAAACGCAGCCGCCAACCTGCAATTGCGTTGGGATGGCGCTCCGCTTAATATTAAAGATAGGGGAGAGAAAACAATTGAAGTGCCTGCTGTGGGAGATTTTAAAGTATTGGCTGTTCATGCAGTGCAGGAAGCAGAAAGCTATGTACTGGTGCAGTTTTCTGAGGCTATAGCTACCAGCCAACAGTTAAATGGTTTGATAACCATCAGCAGTAAAGGTGACCTGAGTTATAGTGTGGATGGCAGCGAAGTAAAGCTGTATGTGGCTGATGATTTTGACGGCAACTATTCGGTATCAGTTAATGAAGGCATTCAAAATTTATGGAATAAGAAATTACAAAGAACGTTTAGTGCAAACTTGTTTTTTGAGAATCGGTTGCCTGCAGTTACCATCCGCGGGCAAGGTGTAATTTTGCCCAACACGGGTAAGCTGGTACTGCCTTTTGAGAGCGTTAATTTAAGTGCGGTTGATGTAAGTATTATCAAAGTATATGAAAACAATATTCCGCAGTTTTTACAAATTAATAATATAGACGGAGAGGCAGACCTTCGCCGTGTAGCCACCCCGGTTGTACAACAAACCATCCGTTTAGATAATGATAAAACGATTGATCTTCATAAAAAACAAAAATTCTCCCTGGACATTGATAAGTACCTAAAGACGGAACCGGGTGCCATATATCATGTTACCATTGGTTTTCGCCCGGAATACTCATTATACGATTGTAGCAATACAAAGAAAAAAGAAGGAGACACTGAAGAGGATGACGAAACCTATAATAATTACTACGGGTACGGTGAGAACGAAAGTGAAGGGGCCGATGGAGATGAAGGGTTTTGGCAGGTATATAATGCCTATTATCCCTACGGGTATAACTGGGAAAAGAGAAATGATCCATGCAGCCCTTCCTATTACAACAGGATGAGATGGGCAAGCAGAAATGTGTTGGCATCAAATATCGGACTTACTGCAAAACGCGGAACGGATAACAGTATGAAGGTGATTGTTACGGATATCCTTACCGCCTTACCAATGCCTGATGTTGACCTGGAATTACTCGACTACCAGCAGCAGGTATTGCTCAAAGCCAAAAGCGATAAGGATGGTTTTGCTACACTCGACCTGGATAAAAGACCTTATTTGCTTATTGCAAAAAGAGGCAACGAAAAAGGATACCTGAAACTGGATGATGGAAACTCTTTAATGCTTAGTCGTTTTGATGTGGCGGGCGAAGCAATAAAGAACGGATTGAAGGGATTTATTTTTGGGGAACGAGGTGTATGGCGCCCTGGTGACACCATGTATATCAGTTTTATGGTTGAAGATAAGGGGACTAAACTGCCCGCGGATCACCCGGTAGAGTTTAACCTGCTTAACCCGCAGGGACAGTTATATAAAAAGCTGATTACTACAAAGGGCGAACATGGCTTTTACCTGTTTACGGTGGCAACGGACCCGTCATCACCCACAGGTAACTGGCTGGCGAAGATAAAAGCTGGCGGTGCCGTCTTTGAAAAACGCATTAAGGTAGAAACGGTAATGCCTAACCGCTTAAAGATTGATCTTGATTTTGGAAAAGATATGGTATTGGGAAAGAATGCCGTGACCAGCGGTACGCTCCGTTCAAAATGGCTATTTGGCGCACCGGCAAAAAATCTTAAAGCATCTATACAGGCTTCTCTTTATGCAAGAGGTACAAGTTTTAAACAATTTTCCACTTATCATTTTGATGATCCAACGGCGTCTTTTAAAACGGAAACCAAAGCCTTATTCGATGGTACATTAAATGCCGAAGGTGCTGCCCCGGTTAAAGTAAATTTTGATATCGGCAAAAACGCGCCGGGTATGCTAAGCGCCAGTATGTTGGTAAAAGTATTTGAACCTGGCGGCGCATTTAGTGTTGATAATTTGGTTTTGCCATTCAGCCCTTTTAAAAGTTATGTAGGCATTGAAATGCCGGAAGGCCCCAATCCCTGGAAATTTTTAATGACAAATAAAACCTATAACCTGCCGATTGTTAACGTTAATGTTGAAGGAAAGCCGTTAAGCGGCCTGCATACGGTGAAGATCGAAATGTACAGGGTAACCTGGCGCTGGTGGTGGGATAATACAGGTGATGGATTAAGCAATTTTACCCACGATACTTATAATAAAATTGTAAAGCAGGATACCCTTCAGCTAAACAATGGCGTGGGTAAATGGAGTTTTAGTGCACCGGGTGGCGAATGGGGGAGGTACTTAGTGCTGGTTCGCGATATGCACAGCGGTCACACTACAGGACAGGTAGTGTATTTTGATGACCCCTGGTGGCAGAGCAGGGGTAATTCCGATGATCCTTCGGCGGCGGCTATGTTATCATTCACCACGGATAAGCAAAGGTATGATGTGGGTGATGAGGTAACGTTGAATATTCCCAGCAGCAAGGGCGGCAGGGCATTGATCAGTATTGAATCGGGCAGCAGGGTATTAAAAACTGATTGGATAGAAACACAGCAGGGACAAACAATCTACAAATTTAAAGCAGAGCCGGGCATGGCGCCCAATGTATATGCAAACATAAGTCTGTTGCAACCGCATGCACAAACGGTAAACGATCTTCCCATTCGTATGTATGGTGTGATGCCCGTGCTGATTGAAGATAAGAACACGATTCTTAAACCGGTGATCAATATGCCTGAGGTATTACGCCCGGAACAAAATGCTTCTGTTACGGTTTCAGAAACGTCCGGGAAACCAATGGCATATTGCATAGCCATTGTTGACGAAGGTTTGCTGGACCTTACCAGGTTTAAAACACCTGATCCTCACGCTTCCTTTTATGCAAGAGAAGCGCTCGGTGTTAAAAGTTGGGATTTGTTTGACAATGTAATTGGCGCATGGGGTGGTGGACTGGAACGTATACTTACCATTGGCGGTGATGAAACGGCAAGTGGCGGCGCAAGGGAAAAAAGAGCAAACCGGTTTAAGCCTGTAGTAAAATACATGGGACCTTTCTATATCGGTAAAGGAGAAAAGAAAACACATACTTTTCAATTGCCACAGTATATAGGTTCTGTACGCACAATGGTGGTTGCTGCGGCCAACGGCGCCTATGGCGCTGCGGAAAAAACCGTTGCGGTAAAAAAGCCATTGATGATATTGGGAACAATGCCGAGGGTATTAGGCCCGGCAGAAACCATCAGGCTGCCGGTTACGGTTTTCGCCATGGAAAAAAATATTAAAAAAGTAACGGTTAGTGTGGCCGCCAATGCTTTTTTACAACCGGTGGGCAGCGCATCTCAGCAGGTTACGTTTACTGAGCCTGGCGAACAAATGCTGTACTTTGATGTGAAGGTGAAAGAAAATATTGGTGTGGGCAAAGTGAAAATAACAGCAGTAAGCGGTTCGGAGAAAGCCGATTCTGATGTGGAACTTGATGTACGCAACCCTAATCCTGTTGTCAGCAACGTGCTTTCCGCTACCGTTGCAGCGGGACAGCGCTGGAATGGAAGCGTTGTACCTATTGGTATTCCTGCCAATACAAAGGTTACACTGGAAATTTCTGGTATACCACCAATTAATCTTGAAAAGCGGTTGAATTATCTTATTGTGTACCCTTATGGCTGCCTTGAACAAAATACATCAGCGGTATTTCCTCAACTCGTGCTCAACCAGTTGGTAGATTTGAGTGAGCGCAGAAAAGCGGATATTGGCAAGAATGTGCGTAGCGCTATCGAGCGATTCAAAGAATTTCAACGCCCCGATGGCGGATTCAGTTACTGGATGGGAATAACAGACAGCGATGAATGGGGAACAAACTATGCCGGACACTTTCTGCTAATAGCCCGGGAGAAAGGCTATATTGTTCCGGTGGAGATGCTGCAGCAATGGACAACCTATCAGCGTGGTAAGGCCAATGCCTGGATGCCGTCTACCTCTAATTTTTATGGAGAAGATTTAACACAGGCATACCGGTTATTCCTGCTTGCATTAGCGAAATCACCCGAGATTGGTGCTATGAACAGGCTTAAAGAATTTCAATATTTATCGCCGGAAGCCAAATGGAGGCTGGCAGCAGCATATCAACTCACCGGGCAGCATAAAACAGCATTAAGTCTTATTGCAGGGTTATCAACAACTTTTGAGAAGCGTAAGCTTCCGGGAAGTACCTATGGCTCAAACCTGCGCGATAAGGCAATGGTGCTTGAAACGCTAACGCTGATGGGAAAACGAAATGAAGCGTCGGCAGTTTTGAAAGAAGTATCGGCCGATATGGCTTCTGAGTATTGGTACAGTACGCAAACTACGGCATATAGTCTTATTGCAATCGCTGCTTACTGTGGTGCTAACCCCGGTGGTGAAAAAATAATCGCTGCTGTAAACGCAAATGGCAAAACCATTAATATAAACAGCAAGTCATATGTATCGCAAACAGAGGTGAGTGCTGTTGCCGCTGATAAAACTGTTGGTATTATAAATAAAGGCAGCAACGAATTATATGTTCGCCTGATTACCCAGGGTCAACCCCTAACCGGCGAAGGCATACAGGTGAAAAATAATCCTGATGTTCTCACAATGAATGTAAGTTACCACACACTTGATGGAAAGCCACTTGCCGGTATTGACCGGTTGCAGCAGGGAACTGATTTTGTAGCTAAAGTGAGCGTTCACAATCCGGGTATTGGTGGCCGTTACAATAACATGACTTTATCGCAGGTATTTCCCGGGGGTTGGGAAATATTGAATACCCGTATGTTGGATAATGAGGGAAGTTTTAAATCTTCTCCATTTACGTACCAGGACCTGAGAGACGACAGGGTATATACGCATTTCAATATTCGCGAAGGAGAAACGCTAACCTACTATGTAATGCTGAATGCATCATATTTGGGGAGATATTTTTTACCCGGCACTTATTGTGAAGCGATGTATGACAATACCGTGAGCGCTGGCTCGCCGGGTAAGTGGGTGGAGGTGGTGAAGTAGGAGAATTTGAAAATGGGAAGAATATGAAAATGTGGAAGTATGAAAATGTGGAAGTGTGAAAATGTGGAAGTGTGAAAATGTGGGAGTATGAAGATGTGAAAATGTGAAAATGTGGAAGTGGATTTGAAAATGAAAGAATGAACATAAACGCTTAGACAGGATTTGTTCAAATGCTGATGTGGAAGAACAAAAAGTTTGGCTTTATTGCACAGCGCTGTCCCTCTCCGCGAGCCTGCCTGCCATAGGTGGGGAGAGGGATAAGGAGGGAGAGGCTTTATTCTACAGTGCGGTAAATATTATAATATGAACATTAAAAAGCGAGGGCTGTGGATTGGGTCTCCTCTCCTTTGGAGAGGCAGGGAGAGGCTTCGGCGCATTACACAATATAAAAGAAGAACAAAAATTCTTTTGAGTATCCTGTTGATTTTGCTTGTATGTTTTTGGTTTTGCCTTCCTCAACCATTATTTCACGCTCCAACGAGTTTTGTAATTGAAGACAACAAGGGCGAACTGCTCGGGGCTACCATTGCATCAGACGGACAATGGCGTTTTCCCCTGAACGATTCAATTCCGGAAAAATTCAAAGCCTGTATTATAACGTTTGAGGATAAACGGTTTTACAGCCATCCCGGTGTGGATATACTTGCTTTAGCAAGAGCAGTTCGTCAAAACGTTCGTGCATCAAAAACCATTAGTGGCGGCAGCACGCTTACTATGCAGGTTATTCGCCTGTCGCGCAATAAAAAAAGAGATTTCATTCAAAAGTTTATAGAGAGCATCCTGGCGGTAAGGCTTGAACTGGCCTGTTCCAAAAATGAGATACTGGCATTATATGCATCGAATGCTCCGTTTGGTGGTAATATTGTTGGTTTAGACGCTGCGGCATGGCGATACTACGGACGGTCGGCCGATAAACTAAGTTGGGGAGAAATGGCCGCATTGGCAGTTTTGCCTAATGCACCTGCATTGGTATATCCCGGAAAAAACAAAACTGCCTTGTTGCGCAAGCGCAACGCGCTCTTAGAAAAACTATTAGCTCAACAAAGGATTGATTCAAATACCTATCAACTCTCCCTGCTGGAGTCCTTACCCGACGAACCTAAGCCTTTGCCACACCTGGCACCTCATTTACTGCAACGCTTTAAACAGGAAGCCGGTAAAAATGTTGCCGCAGTGACCCGTACTACCATCAATGGCAATATGCAAAGAAATGTGACAAGAATTATTGAACAGTATCATTCTATTTATAAGGGCAACGGCATTAATAACGCGTGTGCATTGGTGTTAGATGTAGAAACAGGAAATACCTTAGCCTATGTTGGCAACGTATATCATCCTGAAAATACTGATCTGCAAAGTCATGTTGATGTGATAAAATCTGCGAGAAGTCCGGGCAGTACCTTAAAGCCACTATTGTATGCCTGCATGTTAAACGACGGGCTGTTGTTGCCCGAAATGCTCGTTCCGGATATTCCGACACAGATAGGCGGTTACACACCACAAAATTTCGACAGGGAATATGATGGTGCTGTGCCTGCCGCCCAGGCGCTATCGCGGTCATTGAACGTGCCTGCAGTTAGAATGTTACGTGATTATAAATATCCCAGGTTTTATAATGTGCTGAAAAAAGTTGGTATTTCAACCCTTAACCGTCCTGCAGATAATTATGGGCTATCCTTAATATTAGGTGGGGGTGAAGTTACGCCCTGGGATATGGCCGGTTTATATGCAGGTATGGCGCGGGCTTTAAATCATGAAAAAAAGAATAAAGGAAAAATTTTTTCCTCCGACTTTCATCCGCCGGTATACGTTAAAGATGTAAGTAAAAAACAAAATCTTCCAAAGTCAGTTATCAATTATCTTGACCCCGTTTCCATCTGGTATATGTTTCAATCAATGGAAGAAGTGATGCGTCCGGGTGAAGAAGGTCTTTGGAAACAGTTCAGTTCTTCGCAACGTATTGCCTGGAAAACCGGTACAAGTTTTGGTTTTCGCGATGCATGGGCAATTGGCGTAACGCCGAAGCTGGTAATTGCAGTGTGGGTAGGCAATGCAACTGGAGAAGGAAGACCAGGTCTTACGGGTGTTCAAACTGCCGCACCAATAATGTTTGATATATTGAAAACCTTGCCGGCATCGCAATGGTTTGCCGAACCTTCAGGCGTTGTTAAGACTGCGGTATGCCATCAGTCGGGTTTCAGGGCGAACATGGATTGTACGGATATTGACAGCGTGCGTGTTTCCCCTGCGGGCGAAAAAGCACCGCTTTGCCCATATCATACCATTATACATCTTGATCCCGACACACAATACCGGGTAAATGGTGATTGTATGCTTCCGTCTGCAATGCTGCAAAAAAGCTGGTTCATATTGCCGCCGGTGATGGAATGGTATTATAAGCAAAAACATTTTGATTATAAGCCTGTACCTGTTTACAGGAGTGATTGTTCAGTTGAAGGTAATTACAGATCAATGGAGCTGGTATATCCCGGGCCAGGCGCCAAAATTTATGTACCAATTGAAATTAGCGGAGAAAGAGGCAAAGCTGTTTTTACGGCAGCACATCAAAAGACTGAAAGCAAGATTTTCTGGCATCTTGATAATGACTATTTAGGCACTACCTCGCATTTTCACCAAATGGCATTAAGCCCTGCGGCGGGTAAACATACGATTACGCTGGTGGATGATGCCGGCGAACGACTGGTAAGGCAATTTGAAGTGTTAGATAAAACTGACGAGTAGGATTAGTGTTGTGTCGTCACTGGAATTCAGAAGAATCATGTTTTTCCTTTTGTTGGAATATGGATGCATCCGGATAAGTCAATGATTTATGGTTATTCAAATGAGTGAGGGTACCCTACGATGCACAACCCGGACAAACGTCATTGCTATTTGATTCCTGAGATAGGAATCGGATTGTTTCGCCGAGTAAACGGAATGCTTACAGCATGAATTTGTACATCAAAAACAGTAATAACAGAAATTGGAGAGACGCCGCTATCCAGTATGAACCCCCATGTTTAATTCCCTGGAAGATCGTTATCAGAAAAAATACAACAAAGATCAATCCTACCAGAACGGATACTAAAAACGGTGGACCGGTAATGTCATTTGCACCACGGGGCGTATAAAATTTATTTGACAAAAATATTGCTGCTATACCTGCAACATAAATGGCAAGAGTTATTAATACAGGTTTCCAATTCATGTCATGTTAATTTTCTTTCCTTAATGCGATTAAGTGTAGCCTGCTGTGTTTGTCAGCTATCCAAAATAGTGTGTTTGTCAAAAATAATAATGAAAAACTGTTTGTGGCGAAGTTAAGTTAAAATTAATCTTGACATTAAGCGGCTATACCCAATAATGACAATAGCGGATAAGCCGAAATCCGCCACGATTTTTTGATATTGCGGGGATCCAATTTTTAGTTGATAAAGTAACCGCTAAATATTTACCCGGCACCAATCAGGTGGTTCAACCATAAAACATGTATCAGGTGAAATGTAACAGAAACTAAATGGTAAATTGTTAACTTTAATTTTTTCACGCCGTAACGGGATTGGATTGAGGATGTTTTTTTTCTACAAGACAATCATAGGAATTTGTAACAATGAAAATACCACCAGTGAGTAGGAACGGGAATCCATATGGGAAAGATCAATTCTCAATTCATTCCACAATTCAGAAAACAGGGCTTTTGTTAATCCTGATTTTTTTACACGGATGTTTCGCCGACCACAAAACGGTAGTTACACTAAAATGCAATGGACAATCCTTGTCATTGATAAGTGTAAATTCAACAAAATTTGGAACTGAAACCCGTTATCTTATAATCCGATATCAAAATAAACCAATTGCAGTTTTAGATGATGAGCATATTAACAAAGGATTGCCTTATTCATCGGACGTGTACAACCACTGGCCTTTGCAGTATATTGATACCGTTACCCATTATGATGCATTACCGGATAATGGCGGCTTTCGCCGGCAATTGAAATGCGTTTTGTATATTGATCCAGGCGAGTTTTCAGAGAACGAGTTTATTGAAATTGCAAACTGCCTTCAGGAAAACTATGTTGTTTTTCAAAAAGGAATTGATGGTTTACGTGAGGACAAACAGCCTTTTCAAATTGGAGGTTTGGTATATGGTTCCGAGGATGAATTTATCAAACGGTACGATAATGGTGCACGGCAGTCTTTAGAAATTTTTCCGGACGGACGTATCGCTTATATCTCCTGGGAAAGGGGGATCAGATCAACAATATATAATGACAAAGGACCTTTAATCGTTATGCCGAGTAAACGTATGGCTATCACTGATACACTTCAGATGTCGGTAAAGCAATTGAAGGATTATCGAAATGACCGGGGAAAAAGTATTACTGTTGATTTTGACGTGTATGTTGATATTCGCCCTCAGGGAAGATGAGTGAGTTGTTAGATAGTGTGATGGAGGGTTTTTTGTGAATGAATAACAGTAGATGCCTGCCAAATTTTCTTACTATTTGTAGAATTTGGAGATAATTCTTTTGAAGGAACGGTCCCGGTGGCTTTTTCTCCGATCGGCAACTATTGGAAATGAGCCCTTGATATACTCAGGCACAAACTTTTGTAATTTTAAGGTTTAATCGAAATACACTTTGTGTAAGGCATTTCAAATATTTACTGTTGGATTACTGATAGCGTTATTATGCTTTAATCAAAAAACTAACAAACAGATGAAAGATACGGATATCAATACACGAACAGTCCTGGACGGAAACAGAAATTCTTCTGCTAATGAAGACACTACAATCCGGTTTCCCGAACCTGACAAATCACCGTATTACTATGCGGCATTGAACACAAATTGGATTGAGGTCAACAAACGGTGGAGTGTTCGAATGGCTGAGGTGTTGTCGGATGGACGATGCCCGACAATGGTCGTTTGCGAAGTTGCGGGGAGGGCAACGGTCAAAATAGAATTACAGTTTACGGACGGAAATGAAACCGAGAAATGGTTTGAAACACTAACCGTTGAAGGAGTCAATCGTTTTCCCATGCCTGACGGCGCTTTAAAACCAACGCTTTTAAAAACGGCAGTGGTAAGCCCGCCCAATTACAAAACCCAATCCGGCATCAAAATTACACTTTGCGACCTGCGGCCTTATCCGAGAAAGGAATTCCCGAGAGATATTCCTGCCATTCCCTATAAAGGGCTTTTGTTGATCACGGAAGGAGATTAGTTATTTATTCACCACTTTGTAAAAAAATCAAAAAAAAAGACGCGTAGCCGTCTGCGTATGCTTTGTCACAACGCAGACATTATCTTATCACTCAAGTTCTCCTGCTGCAATTCCGGCACGCCGGTGTCTGCAAACGGAAACAGTATTTGCAGGAGATTCCCGTTTCCTTTTACATCAAAATGGTTGCTGTTTACAAAAGCTATCCGGTTGTACTTTTGCTGCCAGCTTTCACGGGCGTCTTCGCTTTTTAAAATTTCAGCTATGGTTTGCTGAATGATGCCGGTTAACTTTACTATTCTGTTTAATGCAGTTCCATCAGAAGGTAATTCCATTTCTGGTAAGCCGGTATTAATACCGGATTGTTGCTTAATGTAATCTGCAAAAGTTTTGAATGCCCTGTTTACGTCCAACTTGCCCGATACCCCATAAGCAAAACCCGATTGGGCAGTTCCCGCCGATAGAATTTTGATGGCATTTTCTGTTCCAAAAATTTCAATTGACTCAATACTATTGACTGCCAGGTACAGGTAATTTTCGCGAGGCAATCCTCTGTCGTCAACTAATTCAGCGGTTATCACATTACCCTCTTCGCTGGTTTTTGATAAACTTATTATTATTGCCGTAAATGAATTTCCGGATGGTGTATGTAGTTTAACCGGTATAGCGGTTTCCTGCTGCGATAGAAAAGATAATAGCTCCTGCTTATTGAGGGCGGGAGCTTTTTGGAGTGTTTCGTAAACAGGATTCATAAATGATCTACATTTTTGCGGCCAGCAGGTTGGCAATGGCGTTTGCGCGCTGATCAATGTCGTTAATATTAGACACCGGCTCGTGATCAATCGTTAATACGCCGCCTTCAAATGAAATGGCGCTGCCTGGTGAATAATAGCCGCCCTCATTTTTGATAACAACCTTTTTCAGCGTTTCCTTCAGTCCATCTTTCCCAAGATCATCTGTGGTTATATCTTTAAATGCGTTTATTACCGGTGTAAAGTAAACTTTGGTAAATCCTTCATCATATAAATGGGCGTTGTCCGCTACGGCCAACGTATCCCATTGTACATCAAGTTCAACCGGAAAACCTGCCGCTTCATTAATTTTTTTTACGAGTTTAGGAAAGGTGTTTTCCTGAAATGCTTTGATTGCTCTTTTTTCATTTAGTCCCATGGTAGTATATTTTCGATTAAAGTTATTAAAACGAAGCAATTGGATTAAATATTATTCACAGGTGGAGTGTTTAAGGTCCGGATTCGG
>JADZFY010000394.1 GCA_020854215.1 Chitinophagaceae bacterium
CGATATTTCTCCTACCTCAATCTTTTTGTGTTTTCCATGCTGTTGCTGGTGCTTGGCGCCAATTACCTCATCATGTTTATAGGCTGGGAAGGAGTTGGATTGTGTTCCTATCTGCTGATAGGGTACTGGTTCAAGAACAGCGATTATAGTACCGCAGGCAGAAAGGCTTTTGTAATGAACCGCATAGGAGACTTCGGGTTTTTACTGGCAGCGTTCTGGATGATCCAGCATTTCGGTTCTTTAAATTTTGATGTGGTACTGGAAAAAGGATCGAAAATGGCACTCAATGATACGGTACTCGTGGGTATTACCCTGTTGCTGTTTCTGGGTGCTGTGGGCAAAAGCGCTCAGATACCTTTATATACCTGGTTGCCGGACGCCATGGCCGGTCCAACACCGGTTTCCGCACTCATACACGCTGCAACCATGGTTACCGCCGGTGTTTACATGATTGCGAGAAGCAATATTTTATATACCCTGGCGCCAACTACGCAGGGAGTAGTGGCCATAATCGGACTGGCTACAGCCATTTTTGCTGCAACTATTGCGCTGAAACAAAACGATATTAAAAAAGTATTGGCCTATTCCACCGTTAGCCAGTTAGGTTATATGTTTTTAGGATTGGGAGTTGGCGCCTACACCGGAGCCGTATTCCATGTGATGACCCATGCGTTCTTTAAGGCTTTATTGTTCCTTGGCGCCGGTGCTGTTATCTATGCCATGCACCATGAACAGGACATCAGGAAAATGGGCGGACTTCGCAAACATCTCCCAACCACCCACTGGACATTTTTAATTGCCTGTATCGCTATTGCAGGTATTCCTCCTCTGAGTGGTTTCTTTTCAAAGGATGAAATTTTAGCCGGAGCGTTTTCTGCGGGTAAAATATACTGGATCATTGGTGTATTAGGAGCTGTGCTCACATCTTTCTATATGTTCCGGCTTTATGCTACTACCTTCCTGGGAAAATTCAGAGGATCGTTGGAGCAGGAGCATCATTTGCATGAAGCACCACGAACGATGACTGTACCACTGATTGTTTTAGCTGTACTATCAGCCGTGGCAGGTTTTTGGGGTATCCCCGCGGTATTAGGCGGAGGACACCAGCTGGATCAGTTTCTTGCTCCCGTTTTTGCAGGAAGCAAAGCGCTTCAACACGGGCATCATCTGGATCATGCCACCGAATACCTGTTGATGGGCGTTTCGGCCGGACTATCAGTAATTGCTATGCTTTATGCGATCAACAGATTCAGCAAGAAGCCGGATATGAATCCGGCTACCGGATTGGGAAAACTGCTCGAAAACAAGTGGTATGTTGATGAACTGTACGACAGTGTTTTTGTTCGGCCACTGCGTGGCTTATCAACATTATTGAACAACATAGTAGAGAAACTCGGAATAGACGGGATGGTGAATGGTGTGGGTAAACTGGTACAGTATGGCGGACGGCAGTTAAGGTTATTGCAAAACGGGCAGGTAGGCGCCTATATATTGATGATGGTAGTGGCACTGTTGATTTTATTTATTATTCAATTGTTTGTATTGTAAGCTATGAAGCCAAATGACGTTTTAATTACATTCCCGGAATTGCTGTTATGGTTCCCGTTGCTCAGTGGGTTAGTAGCTTTTTTTCTGACAAAGGGAAATGCGGCAAAAAGATGGTCGCTATGGGCTTCGTTTATTACCGTTATCATCGTAGCTGTAAGCTTTCTGTTTACCGGAAAAGATTATTTCCATCTAAATAATGTGAGCTACGTCTGGATGCCTTCTATTGGCAGCAGTTTTGCGCTGATGTATGATGGCATGGGGCGTATGCTTTGTTTATTAACTGCACTGGCCTTTCCGTTGGCTTTTTTAACTACCTATAAAACCACCTACTCCAGGCCCAATAATTTTTATGGACTGATGCTGCTGTCTCAGGCGGGTTTAATGGGGGTGTTTTGTGCTATGGATGCATTGGTATTTTATTTTTTCTGGGAGCTCGCTATTATCCCCATTTATTTCCTGGCATCGCAATGGGGTGGAGAAAAGCGAATACAGGCTACTTTTAAATTTTTTGTTTACACATTTGCCGCATCATTGTTGTTGATGATAGGTATCATTTATGTGTACCTGCACACCCCCGACAATAGCTTTTCCATTCATTCTTTTATCAAGGCAGAACTTCCTGCAGGTGGTGAAAAAATGGCTTTCTGGTTGTTTCTGGCAGCATTTGCTGTTAAGATGCCCTTGTTTCCCTTTCATACCTGGCAGCCCGATACCTATGAACAGTCTGCTGCTCCGGTTACAATGATTCTAAGCGGAGTAATGGTAAAAATGGGCGTATTTGCGCTTATCCGGTGGCTGATACCTGTATTCCCTTATGCAACCACACAGTTTACCGGTATTGTTATAGGCCTTGCCGTGGCCGGAATGGTTTATGCTTCGTGTATAGCATGGGTGCAGGACGATTTGAAACGCCTGATTGCCTATTCCTCAATAGTGCACGTGGGATTAATGTGTGCAGCCATATTTGGTGGTAGTCGTAGTGGAGTAGATGGTGCGGTGCTCCAGATGTTTAACCATGGCATCAACATCATTGGTTTGTGGATGGTTGTAGAATTAATCGAGCATTATTACGGAACGAGAAAGATTTCACAACTTGGCGGTATTGCGTCCAGTTCGCCTTTACTTACGGTGTTCTTAGTGGTTATTGCGCTGGCAAATATTGCGCTACCGTTAACCAATGCCTTTGTGGGTGAATTTCTAATGTTTAACGGGTTGTTCCATTATGGTAAATGGACTACGGCGATAGCGTTAACTACCATCATTTTGTCGGCGATTTATACGCTCAATATGGTACAGAAAGTATTTTATGGCAGCACCAATCAGCTTACTGCTTCCGGAGCAGGTATGGTAAGCAAACAGGCAGCGGCTGCATTAACCGTAGTGGTCATTATCATACTTTTACTTGGAGTATACCCCAGGCTGATTTTGGATCTAACAAAGGATACGGTAGATGTATTTATGAACCGCCTGGCAGGATTGTAAAGATGAAGGAAGGAAAATAAGTTGTGAGAGATAAGGGGTGCGTGACGAATAGTGAAACGTGAAATAGATACGGTGCAGGGGAGGTGAGTGTTAAGATAGAAATGGGGTATCAAATCAAAAAATAACTCAACAAGGGTTTATTATAATTTATTATGAGTTCAATTATATTATCGGCTTTATGGGGTGTGCTTATGATGTTCAGTGGTATTTTTCTGAAAAAGAAATCACTGGCTAAGTATATTGCCCTGCTGGGAATGTTTGCCCTGCTGACGGTTAATTTTTTAGAATATTATAATATATGGTTTATTCATGCCAACATTGGGGAGATGTTGAAATTCTCTGCGTTTGGTCAGATTTTTAATGCCATTGTGTTCTCCTGCACGTTGCTTTTTTTCTTATTAAATGGTGAAGAGTTTGAAACGATTGGCAATGATGTTTATGAGTATTATGCGCTAATCTTTTTTGTATTGTGCGGGGTAGGGCTGGCGGTTTCATTTAATACGCTGCTGATGTTATTTCTGGGCATCGAAATCATTACCATTCCGTTGTATATCCTGGCGGGAAGTGATAAACGGAACCTTAAAAGTAACGAGGCTTCCATTAAATACTTCCTGATGGGTGTTTTTTCAACGGGAATCATGCTCATGGGGATAGCCTTTTTGTACGGAACAACCGGTACTTTTTACATCGAGGGTATGAATGTGGGCTTAAACGCATTACAACCCATGATGGTGATAGGCATTGTGTTGATTATGGTGGCACTTGCGTTTAAAGTGAGCGCTGCACCTTTTCACTTTTGGGTGCCGGATGTGTACGACGGTGCACCTACTGCTGTAACTTCTTTTATGGCTACTATCGTAAAAGTGGCATCCTTCGTAGCGTTTTTACATTTATTTGATAATGCCTTTGGTAAGATGCATGCACAATGGCAGGTGCTCATTACCCTGCTCACCGCAGCAACTTTATTTATTGGGAATATTACGGCGGTATTTCAGCAAAGCGTAAAGCGAATGCTGGCCTATTCTAGTGTGGCGCATGCCGGATTTATGATGCTTGCCTTATTTGGGTTGAACACTTTTGCACGTGAAGGATTGATTCTTTACTCTGCCGCATATAGTTTGGCTACCATCGGTAGTTTTGCCGTATTGGCTAAAGTAAAGGATTACTCACTCGAGGGCTTTAATGGCCTGGCAAAAAAAGCTCCTCTGCTTGCCCTGACCAATACTGTTTTTCTGCTTTCTCTTACCGGCATTCCTTTAACCGCCGGCTTTTTGGCAAAGTACTATATGCTTGTAGGTGCGGTAAAAAGTGGACATCATTTCTGGTTGGTTATTTTTGCCGTTCTTATGGCAGCGGTAAGCGCCTATTATTATTTCAGGGTAATTCAGGCTATGTATTTTAAAGACGGTGATGCGCAGGTAAAAACGGTTTCTAAGGTTTTCAGAATTTCCTTGTGCATCACGGCGGTTTTAATTATCCTGATTGGCATATTCCCACAGTTGTTGTTAAAAGGACTGTATTATTGATTGTATTTGCTCCGCTCATCACATGCCATTTTGAGGATGGGATATGTATCCGTAATTTTAAATGATATTACGAAGGCATGAATATTAAGGATACCATTACATTGGCTTTCAAAACTGTTGCGGGCAATAGGTTGCGAACAGGAATTACGGTTGCGATAATCGCGTTTGGAATTATGGCGCTGGTGGGTATAATTACGGCCATTCAAGCCATGAACGCCAGTCTGCAGGACAGCTTTGCCACCATGGGGGCCAATTCGTTCAGCATCCGTTACAGGGAGCGGCAAATTCGTATTGGAGACGGGGGGAGAGAGGTGACTAAGGCCAGCAGTAGCTCCAATAAAAAAATAAAAAAATCAAATACCGGCAAGCCCATCACTTATGAGCAGGCCAAAGCATTTAAGCAGCGTTATAGCTATCCTGCCAAAGTAAGTATTGGAATGGGCGGAGTAGGTTCCCAAACGGTTTTTTATGACGATAAAAAAACCAACCCCGACGTGCGGGTATCGGGTGGTGATGAAAATTATTTTACGTTAAATGGTTATGAAGTGGAGTTTGGCCGCAATTTTAATCAACTGGATGTGGAAAGCGGCAGAAACGTGTGTGTACTGGGATTTGATGTCGCCAGCAAGCTTTTCGGTGACCGGGTAGAACGGGCTATTGACAAAATTATTCGTGTGGGTGCCAATAAATTCAGGGTAATTGGTGTATTGAAAAGCAGGGGCAGCAGTTCCTTTATGCGGGCAGACAATGTAATATTTACCACCAACAATACCCTGCGCCGCTTGTATAGCTTGGGTAACTCCTCATTTTATATTGGGATTCAGGTTGCCAGCGTAAATCAGTTAAATGATGCTATAGGGGAAGCAGAAGGGGTGTTTCGTCCCATCCGTAACCTAAGCACTACCGAACAGAGTAATTTTTACATTGATAAAAGTGATGCCCTCGCTGAAACATTCATCAGTTTGCTCGGAAATATTTCTTTGGCTGCCGGAGGTATAGGCTTTATTACGCTTGTGGGTGCTGCTATCGGACTAATGAATATAATGCTGGTTGCGGTAACGGAAAGGACAAAGGAAGTGGGATTGGTGAAGGCGCTGGGTGGCAAAAAGAAAAACATTCGTCAGCAATTCCTCTTTGAGTCTATACTCATTAGCCTTATGGGAGCAGTGGTGGGTATTATTTTGGGAATTATAGTGGGGAATCTTGTAGGGATGTTGATGAAAGTACCTTTTTTTGTGCCCTGGATGCTGATACTCATTGCCATTTTAATTTGCTCTGCCGTAGGGTTGGTCGCAGGAATTTATCCGGCATGGAAGGCTTCAAAATTAGATCCTATCGTGGCATTACGGTACGAGTAGCAACAATACCTGGCGTTTGAAAATCGCCCGCGGAAGTTCACGGCAGGCGATTTTGTATCGGCACCCGCCGTGAATTTGCATTTCGGAAATGTTTATTTTTTAGGATCCAATAGTTGGGTAATCCTCTCGTTCACGTCTTCCAAATGATACCTGGTCATCCTATCACCGATTGCCGGCAAGGCAGATTTGATTTCTGATTGCAGGGAACGGAGGTTGCCCTTGAGTACCGAAATAATATCACTTTCACGGGTATCCAACATTGCGGCCGGAGCACCAATTCGAAAACTGATACCTGCCGAAGGCGCCAACGGTTTAACGATTTGGCCGATCCTTTCGACGTATAATTTTTGGAGGTTGCGCCGGTATATATCAATGGGTTTTCTTCCCTTAAGTTCTGTCCAAATACCCTGTTTCAATTCGGTAAGCATATCAGCCGCAGTGTATGCATTTTGATGAAGTTCAGCTTCCATACTCAATAGTTTGCTAATGGTACTGGTACTGATGAGTCGGTTTAAAATCGCATCCTGCCTGGTGCTCACCACCGACAAACCGGTGTTGCCAATGCGGTTAAGAATATCAGAATTGATAAGCCAATGCGGAGTAGCAAACAATTGTTTAATCAAAAATTCCATCGCTTCTTTCTGGGTAGTTCTGGGCGTGTAGGAATATACAGCTCCCTGTTGTTCAACAGTTTTTGGAATTTCATATATACCCCCGATATTTTTTGTCACGTGGCCCATATAACGTCCATACTGAATAATAAGCTGGGTGTACAATTCCGAAAGATTCTCATAATCGGCATTGGGCTCACGGGTCCACTCCATCAGATTGGGCATTATACGCTGCAGGTTTTTGATGCCGTAGGCGCCGGCTTTCATCGCATTATCACCAAGGTCTTCATTTTGAGAATGCGGGTCATCCGGGTTGGTTTCGGTACCAAACCAATATCGGTTATCCTTTAGTTTTTCAATGGTTAGCTTGTTTAATATTGGTTTCTCGGCTTCTGCCGTGGCAGCATCCGGGAACCAGCGGTATCCCCATTCAATCGCCCATTTGTCATAATCGCCGATGCGCGGAAACAAGCCTTTCTCCGAAATGTTGTCCTCGGGCTGGGCCACGTAATTAAACCGGGCATAGTCCATAATAGACGGGGTATGTCCATTAGCTTCTACCCAGGCCTTGTCGCGAAGTTTTTCCACCGGCACGGTAGAACTGGATCCGAAATTATGGCGGAGCCCCAGCGTATGTCCTACCTCATGAGAAGACACAAAACGAATGAGTTGTCCCATCAGCTCGTCATCAAATTCCATCTTTCTCGCGCGGAGATCGGTAGGGGAGCACTGGATGAAATACCAGTCGCGAAGCAGTTTCATTACGTTGTGATACCAATTGATATGGCTTTCCAAAATTTCTCCCGTTCGTGGGTCGTGTACATTAGGCCCGCTGGCGTTGGCTACCACCGAAGGTTTGTAAACGATGGCCGAGTATCGGGCGTCCTCCAGGCTCCAGGTAGAGTCTTGCTCGGGTGTAGGGGCGGGTTTGGCAACAATTGCATTCTTAAATCCTGCTTTCTCGAAAGCCGACTGCCAATCGTTTACGCCCTGAATCAAATAGGGTATCCATTTTTTTGGGGTAGCCGGGTCAATATAATACACAATCTGTTTTTTGGGCTCAACCAGTTCTCCTCTCTTGTACTTGTCTACGTCCTCCTCCCTGGGTTCCAATTTCCAGCGTACAATGATGGAAATATCTTTAACGCCCTGTGGGTTAGCATCAAAGTCGGTATAACTCCTGGCAAAATAGCCTACCCTTGGGTCAAAAAACCGTTGGCGGGCCTGAATTTTTGGAAGCAATACCATAGAACTGTTGAGTTCGAGGGTGTACACTACGCTTTGTGCCGGAGCAGGTGTTGCCGGGGGCCGGGAGCCGATGTTGCTACTGCCGCCTTTACTGTAAGTTTTTACTGTTTTAATTTCGATATTAAGGGGATAACTCTTTATATCCTCCACATACGATTTGTCTGACTGATATGATCCAACCTGAAAGGCGCTTTTTGCGTTACCCGAAAAAAACAGCACATCGTTATCACCAGATACATAATCGGTAACGTCTATAACGGTAGCGGTAGAATCGGTTGGTAATACTTTTACGTCGAAAGAGGCAACAATGGGAAACACATTGGAATTGGTTACCGCTCTGTACATGGGTTGCGTGGAATCTTTGGAAAACTCATCGAAGGAAACCTTTTTGAGAAACAATTTATGTTGGGGGCCTTTTTCGAAACGGATTACGTTACTACCAATCTGGTCGCCGGCATATCCGAAAAAGAAATTGCGCATTCCTGCTGCAGCTTTAGAAATGCGGTTTACCACGAGGATATCTCTGGACAACAGGGAATCTGCTATCTCAAAAAAATACTTGTTTTCAACTTTATGCACAGTAAAGAGTCCCTTGTCTGTAACAGCTTTATTAGTAATCACCTCCTTATAAGGTTTGGGACCATTTTTGGGTGGCGCCGCAGGGGTGGAGGATTTTTGTGTGGTATCCGATGCCGGCATTGGCTTTTTCTTTCCCTGGGCATTCAGGCACAACGCAGGAAGAAAGAACAGAACGGCAAAAGCAAGCTGTTTAATGTACATCATGGAAGTGGGTGTTATTAGTATTTGTATGTTGATTCGGCGGAAGCGCATCCTGCCCTATAAGGTGGCTCCCGGCGTAACCCCCGCAAAGATATTGGATAGACACGCTCAAACTTCAAGGGTTATTTTACGTTCTCTAAAAACAAAATACAATTCCGATGTTTGGTATAAGAAATTTACTATATTGTGCCTCCCAAATAAAATTTTTTCTATTGTCAATTGAACATTTTATATTTTTTTTTCAGTAGCATTGTGAATCCAAATCACACACATCTTAAATTCTAAAATCATTCATTCAAAAAAACAAGAGTTATGGCTGAAACTAAACCAACCGCAACCGCATCTGCTGTGAAGGCATCAACATCAGTACAACCTAAGGGCGGGAGCAATATTATTTCGTGGCTTGCTCCGGTTGTATGCATTATTGCCGGTTATTTTATCTGGAGATATATTTTGGGCGCTGCCGACGGGTTTACCAAGCCAGACCCGGAAGGTGGATTTTGGCCTAATCACAAAGGGCCTATCGGCGCATTACATGGTATTTATGAAGGAGGTATAATTGTACCTATTTTGATTGGAATGTTTTTAATGGTTATTGTATTTTCCATCGAACGTTTTCTTACAATCAACAAAGCAACCGGAAAGGGTTCTATTTCCGAATTTGTAAGAAAAGTTCAATATCATCTGGCCAATAAAAATGTTGAAGCTGCTTTGGGCGAATGCGACAAACAACAAGGTTCTGTAGGCAATGTGATGAAGGCTGGTTTGCGTCGCTATAAGGAGTTAATTACCGATACCGAGCTATCTACCGAACAAAAAGTGGCAGCTATTCAAAAAGAAGTAGAAGAAGCTACAGCATTGGAATTACCCATGCTGCAAAAAAACCTGGTGTTCTTATCCACCATCACATCCGTAGGTACCCTTGTGGCGCTGTTAGGTACAGTTATGGGTATGATTCGTTCGTTTGGAGCTTTAGGTGAAGAAGGCGGTGCTGGTGCTGCGGCAGAACTGGCAGTGGGTATTGCGGAAGCGTTATACAATACCGCTTTAGGTATCGCTACTTCAGCTTTTGCATTGATCATGTATAATATATTTACAACTAAGATTGACGGCATAACTTTTGGAATTGATGAATCTGGTTTCACACTTACTCAAAGTTTTGCATCTCAGTATAAATAAGTTGAAAAACGGGTGTGGAAACACGGTAGAACTGCATCATATAAGTCATTAAAAAAATTGCAAAATGCCTAAAGCGAAAATAGCGAGGAAGAGTACCTGGGTGGATATGACCGCCTTTGTGGACGTGTCGTTTCTCATCCTTACTTTTTTTATTCTTGCTACCAAGTTTAAGCCGGAAGAGCCGGTGGAAGTAAAATTCCCCAGTTCGGTTTCGGCCGACAAGGTGCCGGAATCGGATGCATTTATGGTAACCATTGATAAAGACGGAAGGGTATTTGTTCAGATGGACGATCCCAATGCCCGGCAATCTATTGCTAATAATCTCAACGAAACCCGCCAACTGGGCCTTACACCTGCGAATATAAAGTCGTTCACTAATGCACCCAGTATTGGAGTACCCTTTGCAGGAATGAAAGAGTTATTATCTATGGATCCGGAAAAGCAAAAAGAAGTGAGACAACCCGGTATTCCTGTTCCGGATTCCACCGGAGGTGAATTGTATTTTTGGGTAAGGGACGCTAAATCAACCTACGCCGGCAAAAAAATCACCTGGCTTATTAAAGCGGATGGTGAAACAAAATTCCCGGTGGTGAATAATGTGCTGGAAGCGTTTAAACGGAACGATATCAATAAGTTTCAACTCGTAACCAAATTTCAGGATGCACCCCCGGGTACTCCGTTATATAATTCCAGACAGGAGCAGACCACAAAGGCTGCGGGCTGATACATAACACCGGGAAGAATTTTTTTTATTTAATTTTTTAAAACCTGTAATATGGCATCTTTAGATACCGAATCCGGTGGTAGTCATAAAAAAGGACCAGGCGTCAAAAAAGCTAAAAAGCTTTCTACGAGAGTGGATATGACGCCGATGGTGGATCTCGGATTCCTGCTGATTACCTTCTTTATATTTTCTACAACCATGGCACAACCAACCGCTATGCAGTTGATAATGCCTAAGGATACGGAAAAGCTGGAAGAACAGACCAAGGTTAAGGCATCCGGTGCATTAACCATAATGCTCGGAAAATCAGACGGGGTGTATTACTATGAAGGAGATGATCCTACAAAAATTCAGGCTACCGATTATAAAAAAGTAAGGGAGGTAATTATCAACAAGAAAAAATCAACCAAGCCGGAAGATTTTGTGGTGGTGATTAAACCTAACAATGAATCAACTTACAAAAATGTAGTTGCTATTCTGGATGAAATGACGATTAATGAAGTTAAAAAATACGCATTAGTACCTATTTCACCAGTTGAAAATGAATTAGTGAAAGCTACAGAGCTAGCGAATAATATTCAGTAACCGTTTGTGGATTTAATCGTAACGCTGCATCTTATATTTAATTAAAAAAGAGCATTATGGATGTAAGTAAAATACCAAGTGCCAGTCTTCTGGATATTATTTTTGACGGAAGAAATAAAAACTATGGCGCTTACGAACTGAGGGCAAAATACAAAAGGAGGCTTACGCTTGCATTGATTATTACGGCATCCCTGGCTTTGTTTATCATATTGGCTTTCGTTTTGGGACGTACCTTTGAAGGTCCAAAGAAAGCGGTAGTAATAGATGCCAAGGATGTGGAGTTAACCAGTGTGCAGGAAGAAAAGCCGGTTGAGCCGCCTCCGCCACCTCCTCCAAAGCCACCAGATCCTCCAAAGATTGAGATGGCTAAATTCACTCCCCCCAAAGTAGTGAAAGACGAAGAGGTTAAGCCGGAAGAACAAATGAAGGAAGTGGAAGAACTGAAAGAAGCCACCATTAGTACCGTAAACCAGGAAGGAGTGAAAGATCTTGGAATCGTTGCACCTCCGGTTGAAGATAAGGGAGGCGTAGTAGCCGCACCTGTAGCTGATGATGAAGACAAAGTATTCCAGAAAGTGGAGATTGAAGCAGCGTTTCCGGGTGGCGACAAAGCGTGGTCGCGTTATATTTCCAGGGAAATAAACCGGTATATAGATGAATTGCAGGAAGATGGTAAAGCAGGAACCTGCGTGGTTCAGTTTATTGTGGACAGAGAAGGAAATATCAGTGATGTTCAGGCTTTGACGATGAAGGGAACCAAATTGGCTGAGATTTGTGTGAACGCTATTAAGAGAGGTCCTAAATGGACCCCGGCTGAACAAAACGGACGTAAGGTAAAAGCCTACCGTAAGCAGCCGGTGACGTTTAAAATTGCCGACGAGTAGTTACTATTTTTGTTACTGTATTTAATCCCCATTATGGTCATCATAATGGGGATTTTTTGTGGTTGCAGGCGAATAGAAAATTACCCACTTTATCCCATTGTGAGAGTCGTATTTTTGCCAGATGGCAAATCTGTTTTCATCATGGAATGATACGATTGTGGCCCTGGCTACTCCCCCGGGCGTTGGTGCTATCGGTGTGATACGATTAAGCGGCGAAAAAAGTATCCCAATTGTGGATGCACTGTTTGAGCACAAGAATTTAAGTCGGCAGCCGTCTCATACCCTGCATGTAGGCATACTAAAGTTTGATGGAGAAGAACTGGATGAAGTGGTGGTATCATTGTATAAAGCGCCAAAATCGTACACCGGTGAAAATGTGGTAGAGATCAGTTGCCATGGCTCGCCTTTCATCCAACAACAAATTATTGAAGCCTGCTTGCAAAAAGGTGCGCGCCCTGCTCAACCGGGAGAATTTACTCAAAGAGCGTTTTTAAATGGGAAGATGGACCTTGCGCAAGCGGAAGCGGTAGCGGACGTAATCGCGTCGCATTCTGCGGCGGCCAAGCGAACTGCGCTTAAACAGTTGCGGGGTGGGTTTTCATCCGACCTTAAACAATTGCGGGATGAACTCATAGGTTTTGCGGCACTCATTGAACTGGAACTCGACTTTTCGCAGGAGGATGTGGAGTTTGCCGACCGAAAACAATTAGAGCAACTCATTAAACAGATTACCACATTCGCATCCCGTTTGATGCAATCGTTTAAGCTGGGTAATGTTATAAAGAACGGCGTAAAAGTGGCAATCATTGGGAAACCGAATGCCGGTAAATCAACACTGCTGAATGCGTTGCTTAATGAAGA
>JADZFY010000395.1 GCA_020854215.1 Chitinophagaceae bacterium
AAAGAAAAATTAAACCCTCCATCAGTAAGGTAATAATAACTACAGCGCTTCTTGCAATAGTTAATTGGGGCGCCCAACTGCTTTAAAAATGAAATATCTTTATACAAACAACTTTCGGAAATGTTCAGCCGCCGCGCAAGTTGCGCAGGAGGTCCGGTGCCTTTAATGCGTATAAGCCGGTCAATAGTTTGAAGGCGGCTAAGGTGGCGGTGGTGGTATAGCATGCAGATAAGGTTTACATGGTTAGTATATTCATAAAAAGTTGCTTTCTCAAAAGGGGGTTCTGTAAAATATTGAAATGAGCACGAATAATAAAGTAGCAGGCTAAAAGAAAATAAAGTTCTAAGATAATTTAACGAGACAAAAAATGCAAGAAAAATTTCAATACAACAGAAATTCTGGTGTATTTATACATCCTGTTATACAACGTTTAGGGCATGGGGATAGGCGATCATGAAATATTGATGTGAAGCGTATAGAAGCGTATAGAGGTTTGCACTTATTGTAAAGAAGATGATCTGTAACTCCTGAGCGTAATTTATTTTTTGAATGCCGATGGCTAAGTCCTAATTTCATCATCACATTGTTTGCCACATACTATGCAAGCCTACACCATCATCACAGCTTTTAGAACCGTACTGCTGTTTATTATCGCAGCGGTGGCTGGATTGCTGGTTTTACCAAAACTATCGGTTGATTTGTTGCCCTCTGCTAAAACCCGGGAGTTACAGATTGATTTTTCGCTGCCCAATAGCAGTCCTGATATTATTGAACAACAGCTAACTTCGGTATTAGAGAATGTTCTTTCGCAACTGCCGCAATTAAAAAAAACAAAGTCGTACTCGGGATATAACAGCGGCAATATAGTTTTATATTTTGACGATGGGGCCGATATGCAGTTCATGCAGTTTGAAGTGGCCGCTTTGCTAAGGCGGATATATCCACAATTACCGCCAGGCGCCTCCTACCCCGTTATAACGCAGGAAAACATTGATGAAGACAGAAAAGACGCGCCCTTTTTGGTGTACAGCGTTAACGCACCGCAGCAGGCCTTCCAGGTAAAGGCGGCATCGGAAGATATATTTAAAAAGGCGCTATCCGCCGTACCCGGCATTAGTAATGTATCTGTTTCCGGATCGGAGCAGATGCAGGTAACCATACAATACGACTACCATAAATGCAGCGCTTTAGGGCTTGACCCTTCCGCCATCAATACCGCCCTTCAATCCTCCGCTTCGGTATCCTATCCAGGCTCACTACACAGCACAACGGGCGAACAGTTTTTTTTACGTGTATCGCCTTCCGTTACTAATATAGCCGGTTTGGAAAACATGTTGTTGGTAATACCTTCGGGGCCATCTATCCGGCTAAAAGATATTGCCCGTGTTTTTATGGAGGAGCAGGAACCTGGGGGTTACTTCCGCATTAACGGAAAAAACTCAGTTAACCTGAATATAACAGCCCGGGAGGGAGAAAATAAAATTGTTTTGGGAAAGCAGGTTAAAGCCATTATACAAAAATCCATCGGGCAATTGCCCAAAGGGTATGAACTGCGCTTAGCCTACGATGATACTGAGTTTCTGGAAAAGGAAACGAGTAAGAATTACAGGCGAACGGCTCTTTCGGTGGGCATTCTCCTGTTTTTTATGGTGGCCGCCTACCGCAACTTCAAATACATTATTGCGCTGCTGGCCGGTTTAATGGTAAGCCTGTCGCTAACAGCCGTTATGGCATGGATGTTTAGCGTGAACATTCATCTGTACACCATAGCGGGCATAGCCATTGCTTTTGGGCTTATGATTGACAATGCTATTGTAATGATAGACTATTACCACCAGTACCGCAACCGAAAGGTTTTTTTGGCATTACTGGCCTCCACCCTTACCACCATAGCTGCATTATGCCTGGTGTTTTTGCTGCCGGAGGAAGACAGAAGGAACCTGGCGGACTTTTCACTGATCATTGTACTGGCGCTCACGGCATCTATGCTGGTGGCGCTATGGTTCATCCCTGGTGTGTACGAATTATTGCATATTGCCCCCCGTCGAAAACAAATGCATATTACCAGGCTTTGGAAACGAAAAAAGAGACTGGTTAAGTATAATAGGTATTACTTTAACTTCATTGGTTTTATCGCCCGCTACAGAGTAGGCTTTGTAATATTGTTGGTTTTTCTTTTTGGTCTTCCTGTATTTATGCTGCCGTCTAAATGGGATGGCGATCAATGGTATCACCGCTGGTACAATGCTTCTGTTGGCAGCGAAAAATACCAGGAAGACATCCGGCCGATTACGGATAAATGGCTGGGTGGTGCATTGGGTCGGTTTGTAAACAGCGTGTATGAAAAATCGGGATATCGCAATCCCGAAAAAACAAAACTGTATGTAAACGCTCAACTGCCTTATGGCAATACGCTTCAGCAAATGAACTATATACTGTCAGGGTTTGAAACATATTTAGGTACAGTAAAAGGAATTGATAAATATGTTACGAACGTGTACTCCGGCCAATATGGTAGTATTGAAATAGATTTTAAGGAAGTGTACCAACAATCTTCATTGCCGTATATGCTTAAGTCGAGGCTGATAGCCAGGTCGCTTGACTGGGGCGGAGTTGACTGGACGGTGTATGGCGTTGGACAGGGCTTTAGCAATGCAGGTGGGGAAAATACACCCAGCTTCAGAGTTATTATGAAAGGCTACAATTATGATGAACTGGAGAGGCAGGCAGGGCTACTTGCTGAAAAATTATTGCAGCATAAGCGTATACAAAAGGTAAATACCAACGAACGGCTGAACTATTACGAAAAGCAAAGCAAAGAATATCTGTTGCATCTTGATGATAAAAAGATAAAACAATCGGGAACTAACGCATTGGCGGTAGTAAAAAAAATTAGCCAATTGAGCAATCCGGCTTCGGCGCAAATGGATATCGCCCTGAACAACCGCCTTTATCCAGTTATGATAAAATCTTCCGGATCGGGAGATTATTCCAGTTATGCTATGCTGCATGAACCACTACTTCTGGATTCTGGCAGGCAGGTGCGGGTAAAAGATATAGGAGCGTTAACGCTTAAAACAACGTCGAACAGCATTCATAAGGAGGACCGGCAATATATACGGGTGGTAAGTTTTGAGTACATGGGATCGGGAGAGTTTGGTCGCAAATACTTAGACGAACAGTTAGTTAAAATGAAACAGGAACTGCCCATGGGCTATACGGCAGTTAGACAAAGCTGGGATTGGGATTGGGGAAAGCAGAAAAGGCAATACGCCCTTATTGTTATTTTAATACTGGCTAACTTTTTTATTTGCAGTGTGCTTTTTGAAAACCTCAAACAGCCCTTTTATATTGTAACCATGATCCCAGTTTCCTTCATCGGGCTTTTTTTGATATTTTATTTTGGAGATTTTTATTTTGACCAGGGCGGGTATGCGGCATTTGTGATGCTGGGCGGCTTAGTGGTAAACGCTGCCATATTTGTAGTTAACGATTTTAATAACCTGCGAAAGCATCAACCCCGTATTACTGCCAATCATCAATTAATAAAAGCTACCGCTAATCGCTCCCGTACTATTTTACTTACCACGATTGCAGCTTGTGGAGGACTAGTGCCTTTTCTTTTGGAAGGACAGAATGAAGTATTTTGGTTTTCATTGGCCGTTGGCACAATGGGAGGACTGCTGTTTTCACTGTTTGCCGTGTTTGTAGTATTACCGGTGCTGCTATGGAAGAAAACACCTGAACGATGAATACATTTTTAAAAAACTTTACAATCGCTTCGGAGTGGCGTTATGCCATTAGCCTGTTTAAAAAACTATACCTGCTCTTGATTATTTACAGTTTAATGCGGGTTTGGTTTTATATCGCCAATAATGATATCGCGAATAATTATTACTTTAAATCCGACAACGGAGTTTTTCCATTATTTCTGAACGGATTGCATACCGACGTAGTGGTAATTTTTTTTATTAATGCACCCATTGTGTTACTGCATCTGCTCCCGTTTTCCATTAGGGATAACCGTATATATATTGGGTTAACGAATATTCTTTTTTGTATTATAAACCTTCCTTTCCTTTTTATTTCAATTGTTGATATTTATTTTTTCTCATTTTCTCTCGAAAGGTCTTCGGCTGCTGTCATCAGCTTTAGTAAAGACTTTTTTCCCATGTTTTTCACCTATCTGAACACCTATTGGTTAGCCGCGGTGTTGTTGTTACTTATAGTAGCGTTACTATATTATTATTCCGTCAAAGCGGTCTACCGGATTTCCGGTAATTCCACACCTGTAACTCAGGGAATTATTTTTGTTGTTGCGGGTGCCGTGTGGACCTTTTCCGTTTCCGAAATGTGGCGGCTGCCAAATACCAATTTTCATCCCGTTGCAACCAATTCACCTTATACTGTGGTTAAAAGCGCCTTTTCGGATGCCGTGTTTTTTAACAACATACCATTGCGGAAGAAAACATTTTTTGCACCGCGGGATTTAAAAAAGCAGTTTAATCCTGACAGATATTACTTTCAAAAAGGACGTTCGCCACAAAAGATGAATGTTTTCCTAATTGTTTTAGAAAGCTTTTCGAAACAATATGTCGGCGTGCAGCCGGATGGCATTAGTTATAGCCCATTTCTGGATTCACTTGGTAAGCACAGCCTGCAATTTACTAATGCTTTTGCCAACGCCCGCCATTCAAATGAAGGCATTCCGTCCATCATTTCCTCCCTGCCGTCATTAATGAAAGAATCAATTATACTTTCTCAGTATAAAAATAACCGCGTTCCGGGACTGGGTACCATGCTCAAAAAACAGGGATATAGCTCTGCTTTTTTTCATGGTGGTATCAATGGTGTGTATGGATTTGATTTTTTTACCCAAAAAGCCGGATTTGATCATTACTATGGTAAAAATGAATATGCAGATTCAAAAGATTTTGATGGCGCCTGGGGTATATGGGATGACAAGTTCTTTCAGTATTCGGCAGATGTGATCAATACGATGAAAACTCCGTTTGTAGCAAGTCTGTTTTCTGTTTCTTCACATCATCCATTTCATATTCCTGAATATTTCACCGACTATCCTCCTGTGCTGAATCATCACCCTCCAATGGCAAAATGCATATATTATTCCGATTATTCTTTGAAGTTATTTTTCGATAAAATAAAAATGATGCCATGGTATAGCAACACCCTCTTTGTTATTACCGCCGATCACAGCGCTAATACCAATGATCATTCTCCTTTTTACAACACAAGATTAGGAGCATATAGAATTCCGCTGCTTTTCTATATTCCCGATAGAAGGTTAACAGGCGTGAGCACGAAGGTTGTGCAACAAATTGATATTTTGCCTTCCATTATTGACTATCTTAACTTTAACGAAAAATTTCGCAGTTTTGGTAAAAGCGTTTTTGATACATCAGGGCAGCGGTACACCTATCAATTATTTAATAATGTTTACCAGATTGCAGATTCTGCATACATGTTAACGTTCGATGGAAAGCAAATCGTATCGCTATTTAATCACCGAACTGATTCCCTGTTAAGAACTAATTTGAACAAAAGCATCTTAAGCCCGGAGGTGATTCGCCATCAAAATCAACTTTTGAATAATTTGAAAGCTGTAGTTCAAACCTATAACTATTCTATGAATCATGACGCACTGATCGAATAATAATAAAATTCAAACTGGTTTTAACAACTGTACAAAAGTTCTGCATAAACATTTTCACCCATAAAGAGACTATACGTTTATATTCTCTCCTTCCGCCATTCGGGCTTCCACCTCATACTTGTTGTTATAATATCCTTTTTTGAGCGTTTCAATGGTATACCTTGCAATAAAGGCAATATACCCGTATCGTTTAAACTGCTCCACGTGTT
>JADZFY010000396.1 GCA_020854215.1 Chitinophagaceae bacterium
AAATAATTGGCGTATCCCTGGGTAGCCATCCCAATTGTATATTTATTAATACGGTTGGTACCCACTCCCATTATTCCCCTTAATCCGCCGGTTCCAAACTCAAGATTACGGTAAAAAGCATCGGTCAGTTCATCCGGACTTTCAACTGCTTTTTTTCTTATTTCTTCCTTTGTGGCATCATCATAAGATCCATTGAGCCATACATCTATCCGCTCCTTAATTTTGGTATCCATATAAGTTGATTAAAGTTTGTAATCAAAAACAATCGGTATCGAATTTCGGGGAAATAGAGAAAATTCTCAAAATTATTCCAGCCAGGCCCCGGAAATCTCGTCGTTTTCCACCTCTACAAAAATATGCTCCTCTAAAGTGGTTGCTACCGCGTAGCCCACATAGTCTGTATGAACCGGAAAGGTTTTATGCGTTCTGTCCACTAAGGCCAGCGTCTGAATACTTTTCGGTTGATCCTGTAAAAAAGGTTTCAACGCATAGAGCATGGTTTTTCCACTGTTCGCCACATCATCTACCACCACCACCACACAATCGTCAAAATTTTGCGTGCTGCTTAAAGTAATCTTTCCCGGACGCCGTTTGTCATCAACCAAAACATCCATTACTGTAATCTGCCCCTGAAAAATATCCGTCAACAGCATCTGTAATTTTTGAGCAATCACCAGACCATTCTCTCTTATTCCTGCCAACAGTATTTGCTTTTCCTCCGAATTACGTTCCGCTATTTCAAATGCCAGCCGCTTTAATATCTTTCCTATTTTGTCTTTAGTGAGAATGTAGTTTTTCATCCTTCATCAGTTAATCGTATCAAAACTAAGCGGTATTAACGAATAAAACAATTCGTACTAAACATCTTATCTTAGCGTTACAACCTTATTATGATGCATATTGTCTCACAAATAGTTTTTACTATTGCTGCGGCCGCCGGAATTGGTCTGTTTGCCAAAAGGATAGCAGATATACGTAAAAACATACTTGCCGCAAGAAATGCCAACTATTCCGATCAGCCTTCTCTTCGCTGGAAAAATGTATTGTTGCTTGCATTTGGACAAAAGAAAATGTTCAGGAACCCGCTCGTTGCCGTGCTTCACTTTTTTGTTTACGCAGGTTTTATAATCATCAATATAGAAGTCCTGGAGATTTTGCTGGATGGCATTTTAGGTACACACCGTTTGCTTGCACCGGTGTTGGGTGGATTGTACAGTTTTTTGATCAATGCATTCGAAATACTCGCTGTGCTGGTGATTGTTTCATGTGCTGTTTTTCTTATCCGCAGGAACATCATAAAATTGAAACGATTTATCAGCAAAGACTTGGATGGATGGCCACGCAGCGATGCCAATTACATATTGATCACAGAAATCATACTGATGTTCCTCTTCCTGACCATGAATGCTACCGACCTGGTGCTGCAGAGCCGAGGTTATGGCAGTTATGGAGAAAACCTCACTGGCAGGTTTTTGATATCCGGAGCGCTCAGCCCTTTATACGCATCACTCAATGAATCCACGCTGGTGGCTATCGAACGGAGTTGCTGGTGGCTGCATATTTTAGGTATCCTGGCATTCATGAATTACCTGCCTTATTCCAAACACCTGCATATCCTATTGGCTTTCCCTAATGCTTATTATGCCCGGCTATCGCCCAAAGGAACGATGAACAATATGCCGGAAGTTCAAAACGAAGTGTTGTACGCCATGCAGCCAGAACTGGCGCCTGCCGATGCTCCGCCCCCTGCCCGTTTTGGTGCAAAGGATGTGTTTGACCTAACCTGGAGAAACTTGCTTGACGCATATTCCTGTACCGAGTGCGGAAGATGCTCAGCGGCCTGCCCCGCCACTACTACGGGAAAGGCTTTGTCGCCCCGAAAAATAATGATGGATACCCGTGACCGTGCAGAAGACATTGGTCGTAATACTCGAAAAAACGGCAGCTTTAAAGATGATGGCAAGACCTTACTTCACGACTATATAACCGTTGAAGAATTGCGTGCCTGTACTACCTGCAATGCCTGTGTGGAGGAATGTCCGGTAAGCATTAGTCCCCTCGAAATCATACTCGAATTACGCCGCTCCCTTATCATGGAAGAAAGCAATGCGCCGCAGGAATGGAATGCTATGTTCAGTAATATTGAAAATAATTTTGCACCCTGGCAGTTCAGTCCCGATGAACGGGATAAATGGGCGGGGGAGATGGAATAAGGACAAAACAAATTTGACAGCTTGCATTTTACCGTTAATCGTTAGAAGTTCCCTGCTTATTCATTGCGTATTGTTGGTGGACAGCGTTTGTTGATCGTGTTTTGCGATTATTTTGAGATGTACAGTTACCTTATCCCACCTCAGGCGCAAGCGTCTCGCTTGTGCCGCCTATATGATGTAGAACAACTCGACCAATCCTTTTCGGCCATAAAAATCCCTTGCACTACTATAAACATAATCCTCTGGTTTTTCCACAAATCCCGCTTCTACTGGATTCATATGAATATACTCAAGCTTCTGATAAAACATCTCTGCGTTCAATATCTCTAACGGCTTATTATGTTGTTGCCACAATTGCCAATCATTATTATTTCCATTTTCAATTCCTGCGCGTTTCATCATCCATAACATCCACTCCCTCCGGCTTTCACCAGGGTGTTGGCCAATCTCCTTTCTTAAATTCCTTGATGTAAAACTCTTCATCTCACCGATAATTTTATTCAATGCTCTACCTTTACTACCTACAATCATGTGTACATGGCTTGTCATTATACACCAACCGTATATCTCCAAATCCTTCTCCCGCTGGCAAAATCGCCAGCTTTCCAGCATTATCTCCTTATACTCATTGCGGATAAATAAATCAATCCAATTTACTGTTGCAAAACTGATAAAATAAAGTTTATCATTGTCACCAAACTTATATTTACGACTCATGATTAAATGTAAAAACTATTAACCATCTCCTGAAATTAATTACAGGTATTAACAGTTAACGGCACAAGCGAGACGCTTGCGCCTGGCAGGGGGAGATGGAATAAGGACAAAACAGATTTGACAGCTTGCATTTTACCGTTAATCGTTAGAAGTTCCCTGCTTATTCATGGCGTATTGTTGGTGGACAGCGTTTGTTGATCGTGTTTTGCCATTATTTTGAGATGTACAGTTACCTTATCGCTCAGGGTTATACTTCTCCCGCCCACTTTAAAATCCCTGCGGTCCAGTCCAAATTCTCCCTCGAAAAGCAACTGGTTTTTTTCAATGGGACGTACTTTAAACGGAAAAGACAGCTCCCGGGTTATACCCTTAATGGTGAGCTTTCCAAAAATAAAAAGGTAGTCTTTATTGGTGCTTTTAGTAATGCGGTCAGACACAAATCGTATGGAAGGATATTTCGTTACTTCAAAGTAATCCTCAGACCGCAAGTGATTATCGCGCTGGTCAATTCCGGTATTGATCGTCTTTGCATCAATGGTTACATCAAAATGAGCAATACTTAGCGTGTCTTCAGAAAAAATAATTTTTCCATCCAAGCCTTTAAAACTTCCGTCAACGCTAATGCCAAAATTTTTGATTTTAAATCCAATTTCCGAGCCTTCGTCAACAGGTTTGTAATGTTGCCCAAGGCCCACGGTGGTTACCGCAAGTGCAGCGATCAGGGTAAGTATTTGCTTCATGCTTTCTAAGCCTTTTTATACGGTTCAAAGATATTACCAGATTTGTTAATGCCTTGCATATATTCTGTGCAACATTGCCAGCCTCCCGTGAAAATGCAAAATAGCATAATGGTAAATTTCGTTTAGCTTTGAAACAAAAACAAATTCAGCATGAAGATTCCGATTATGTCAGAATTGTTTGCTAACCAGGAACAACCGGAAATTCTGTTTTGGGTAGGCTGTGCCGGTAGTTTTGACTTGCGGGCACAGCGAATAACAAAAGCTTTTGTGAGTATTTTGAACAAAGTGCAAATAAAATTTGCGATCCTGGGAAAAGAGGAAGCCTGTACCGGTGATCCGGCAAGGAGGGCAGGTAACGAGTTCTTATTTCAGATGATGGCCTACCAAAATATACAGACGCTAAACCGATATGGCATTACAAAAATCGTAACGGCCTGTCCACATTGTTTCAATATTTTCAAGAACGAGTATCCTGTTCTGGGGGGTAATTACGAAATTATTCATCATGCTGTTTTCCTGCAGCAACTGATTGATGAGGGAAAGATCAGGATGAAGGAAAGCGGCGACTTTAAGGGTAAGCGAATAACTTATCACGACAGTTGTTATTTAGGGAGAGCGAATAATATATATGAAGCACCCCGCAAAGTGCTGGAAGCCTTAGATGCCGAACTGGTAGAAATGAAACGCTGCGGCAGCA
>JADZFY010000397.1 GCA_020854215.1 Chitinophagaceae bacterium
CAGCCTGCAACACCAAAACTGAGACGCGAAAACCCAAAAGTATAAGCCGGATATTACACCCTAATCATTCCGTTGTTCCTGATGGGTTCAATCCTCCGTTGGTTTATTATCGCGTAGCGGAGCAACGTGCAGGGATACCTGCAATAAAATAGTTTTAACTTACTTCTAATCCAAGTCTTGTAGAAAGGTCAGAGGTGAACCGGTTGTACGGATCATATTTTGCCTTAACGGAAAGCCATCGCTCATACTGCGGGTACATGCGTCTGAATGTGGATTTATCCAACATGGCATCTTTGCCCAAATAAATCCTTCCATTCGCTTGTAAAACTGCCTCATCTAACTTTTGGGTGAATGCCTTTAGCCCCGGCGTAATGGGAAAATCAATGGCAAGTGTATATCCGCTGAAGGGAAAGGACAAATAGTCTTGCCCTGCCCCCATCTTTTTAAATACGTTCAGAAAAGGTGTACAGCCACTGGACGCAATCATTTTCATGATATGCCGAAGATGTGCCTCTCCATTTTCTTCAGGTATTACAAACTGATATTGAATGAAGCCTCTTTTACCGTAACCCCTGTTCCAGTTATTAATCATATCCAGCGGAAAGAAAAACTTTTCATAATGCACAAATGTTTTAGGCGAGTTTTGTACAAATCCGATTACTGCATTAAGCGCCCTTACGGTAAAATTATTTAAAGCAAAATCAGGAAGAAAGAAAGGCACGTTGAGTTTTGACGGCTGGTGAATTTTCAGAGGCTCTTTTCTTAGCGTTACAGGAAGTGCGTCCAGCGTAGCTGCTTCACCTACGGTTAAAACACCGCTGCCCAGTTGACTGCCTTTGGCCAATGGATCAATCCATGCCACGGAATAGTTATAGTGTTTATATTGTTCCAGTGCATCAAGCATCGCTTTGAGGTTATTCACTCTTACAGATTGCTGACGGAAGTAGGTGGTTTCAACTTTTCTTAGTCTGATCTTTGCTGTTAGTATAAAGCCCAGCAGCCCAAGTCCGCCAAAATTGGCATAAAACAAATCGGGGTTTTCTTCCCTGGATGCAGTAACCACGGTGCCGTTGGCAATTAATATTGTAAAAGAGATAACGCTATTGATAAAAGAGCCATCGGTATGATGCGCTTTTCCGTGAATGTCGTTAGCAATGGCACCTCCGATAGTAACATATTTTGTTCCCGGACAAATCATCGGCATCCAGCCTCTGGGTGCGAAAGTGGTAATGATTTCATCCAGGCTGGTACCGGATTCGCATTCGAGAATGCCACTGGTTTCCTCCCATGAAATAAAATGGTGCATTCGGGTGCACAGACAAACCTGCTTGTTGCTGTGAATAGCCTGATCGCCATAACTTCTTCCAAGCCCTCTGGCAATTACCGGCTCCTTTGCTATCAGGTTCATGATTTCCTGTGCATTTTCGGGATCGGTAACATAAGACGTTGCCGTTGGATAATTACCCCAGCCTGCTAATACTTCCTGATGTGTTGTTGCCATAAACTAAAAACAATAAGAACAAAAGATTTTGTGACTATCAATAAATTATTTTCCAAAATGCGTTATTAATCTATCAGGCCCACAACAATATCCATTACATTGGTTTGTGTAGGACCGGTTTTGATAAGACATCCGGTTTTCTCAAAAAAATGGTAGGCATCGTTATTGTAAAGATACATTTCAGGATTTGAGAAGCCGGCATCTGGTCTTTCCCACAAACGGGAGTCAACCAGTGCACCCGCTGCATCAGTGGGCCCGTCTGTTCCGTCCGTGCCACCCGCCAGTATGGTCACCTGCCGATGCTTTGCCCATTCTGTTTTCTGCAACTCACATAACGCTGCCAAAGCAAAATGTTGATTTCTTCCACCTTTTCCGTTACCCCGAATAGTAACCGTTGTTTCACCACCCCATAACAGACAAACGGGTGCATTCACTGTTTCTTCTGCAATGCGACGTACAAAAAAACCAGCCTGTTGTTCTGCCTTACCGGTAAGCATAGGCGAAAGAATCCTGGTGGTATATCCGAGTTCCGCTGCTTTTTGCGAAGCGGCTTCCAGTGCAGTTTTATTTGATGCTACAAGGAAATTATGCACCTTTAAAAAGGCGGAACTTCCTGGTTTTGGCGTATCCGGAACCTGCTTATTTTTACCTGCGGTGAGCCTGTTGCTAATGGCTGGAGGAAGCTTTTCGCTGAGCCTGAATTTTTCGATGATATTCCATGCATCCTGAAACGTGCCGGGATCAGGTACTGTTAATCCGCTGGCAATAACCGATAAATCATCTCCCGGAACATCGCTAAGTACCAGGGCTACCACTGTAGCTTGGGTAAATGTCATCAGTTGCCCCCCTTTTATGCGTGAAAGGTGTTTTCGGATCGTATTCATTTCATCTATAGCCGCACCGCTGTCCAATAACAACTGTGCGGTTTGCTGAAGATCTTCGAGGCTGCTTCCCGGCGGCGTATCCGCAATGAGGGCAGAAGCGCCACCACTAATCAACAAAATGATCAAATCATTTGCTGTTGCTTTTTCAAATAGTTCTGCAATCGCTGTTCCACCTATAAGGCTGTTGTGGTCCGGTACCGGATGCCCGGCCTCTATGGTGTTGCAATGCTGTAATGGAAGCGCATGATGGTATTTGGTAACAACCAACCCTTCTGTAATAAGGTTGCCAAGTATTTTCTCCGTTTCAAGTGCCATCGCCGATGACGCTTTTCCAACAGCGGCTAAAAACAGATTATTAAAGTGTGATTTGCAGAAAACGCGATTGCCAATTTTCAATGAATTTGTATCGGATTGAATAAATCGGGGAATAAAATAATGGGGTTTCACGGATTCCACACCGGCATTAAATATTGCTATTGCGTTCGCTCGCGACATATTCGAAATTACCATTAGTTTTAAATCTGAAATGTCGAATGTATTCAGTCAATTTTATATTACCTTCGGTATTAATTAGTTGTTTAACTAACTAATTGAAAAATCAGATAAAAATAATCTTTCAGATGAAACGCCCATATGGAATATTGTGCGCACTTGAAAATACCTCTACGGGGCGTTCCGTCCGACAAAAAACGTGGCATAGCCACAATTAAAAAAATATACGGATGAAACGTATCATCAGGAAAGTTGCTGTTTTAGGTTCCGGCGTAATGGGTTCGCGTATTGCCTGCCACTTTGCAGGAATTGGCGTTCCGGTATTGCTTTTGGATATTGCGCCGCAGGAGTTATCCGAATCAGAAAAGAAAAAGGGATTAGGTCTGGATCATCCGGCGGTAAAAAACAGATTGGTAAATGATGCACTTGCTGCGGCAATTAAATCTAATCCGTCGCCGGTATATACAAAAGAGGTAGTGCACCGCATCACAACCGGAAACTTTACCGACAATATGAAGGATATTGCCAGTTGTGACTGGGTGATTGAGGTGGTAGTAGAACGGTTAGACATCAAGCAACGTATTTTTGCAGACGTTGAAAAATTCCGAAAGCCCGGAACACTTATTACGTCCAATACTTCGGGTATTCCTATACATCTTATGACTGAAGGAAGGTCAGACGATTTTAAAAAGCATTTTTGCGGTACGCACTTTTTTAATCCTCCACGTTATCTCCGTCTTCTTGAAATTATTCCGACTCCTTTCACAGATCCCACCGTTGTAGATTTTCTGATAGAATACGGTGATTTGTTTCTCGGAAAAACGACGGTGTTGTGTAAAGACACGCCTGCTTTTATAGCCAACCGGATTGGTGTATTTAGTATGGCGGCCATATTTAAACTGGTAGAAAAATTAGGATTAAGTATTGACGAAATAGAGGCGCTTACCGGGCCGGTTTTTGGAAGGCCAAAATCGGCCACCTTCCGTACTGCTGATGTGGTGGGTATTGACACTTTGGTGAAAGTGGCACAGGGCGTACACGACAACTGTGTGAATGATGAGGCAAGAGACACTTTTCGTATTCCGGACTGGGTAGCAAAACTGGTGGAGAATAAATGGCTCGGTGATAAAACGGGACAAGGGTTCTTCAAAAAGATAAAGTCTAAGGACGGCAGTTCTGAAATACAGGTACTCAATCTGTCAAGTCTTGAGTATGAGCCACGTAAAAAACCAAAATTTGCCAGCATCGAAGCCGCAAAAAGTATTGATGATTTGAGGCAGCGAATTAAGGTGCTTGCCAACGGGCAGGATAAAGCCGGAGAATTTTATCGCATGTTTCATTACGGATTGTTCTCTTATATTTCGCACCGCATACCTGAAATATCGGATGAAGTATTTAGGATAGATGATGCGATGAAAGCCGGATTTGGCTGGGAAATAGGCGCTTTCGAAACCTGGGATGCCCTTGGACTGGAGAAAACGGTACAAGCAATGAAGAATGCGGGTTATGCTGTTGCTCCGTGGGTTGATGACATGATAACACGGGGAAACACTTCATTTTACAAAGTAGAACATGGTCGTTTATTATGTTATTCTCCGGACAAAGGAGCGTATGTGCCCACGGTTGCGGCTGGAAGAGAAAATGCATTTGTGGTGATGAAGAACTTTTCCGGACAAACCGTTTGGAAGAACAGTGCTGCCCAGGTTTATCATTTGGGCGATGACGTGTTGGGACTGGAATGGAACACTAAAATGGGAACCATTGGCGGCGAGGTTTTGGAAGGCATACAAAAAGCGATAGCACTGGCAGAAGAAAAATACAAGGGGGTGGTTATTGCAAATGATAGTCAGAATTTTTCTGCAGGGGCTAATGTGGGCATGATCTTTATGCTGGCAGCCGAACAGGAATATGATGAGTTAAACATGGCTGTGCGCGCTTTCCAAAATACCATGATGCGTGCCCGATATTCCAGTATTCCGGTTGTAGTAGCGCCTCATGCGCTCACGTTGGGAGGCGCCTGTGAGTTGAGCTTACATAGCGATAAAGTGTTGCCGGCTGCGGAAAGCTATATAGGGTTAGTGGAGTTGGGCGTAGGATTAATTCCCGGCGGTGGCGGTACCAAAGAGTTCGTACTTCGTGCGTCGGATGAGTTGCATGAAGGCGAGCCCGATACCAACACTTTAAAAAACCGGTTCTTAACTATTGCAACGGCCAAGGTATCCACAAGCGCTTTTGAGGCCTTTGATTTAGGAATTTTAAGAAAGGGGCACGACGAGGTGATCATCAACCAGGACAGACGTATTGCAGCAGCAAAAAGGAGTGTTATAGAAATATTTGACCATGGATACGCAACCCCGGTGCAGCGCTCGGATATTAGGGTTGCCGGACGCTCGGCCCTTGGCGCATTGTATGCCGGTATCAACGGAATGTGGAGGGCTCATTATGCCACAGATCACGATGTGGTGGTGGCTAAAAAATTAGCTTACGTAATGTGTGGTGGCGATTTAAGTGAACCTTCTTTAGTGAGTGAGCAGTATTTGCTAGACCTGGAGAGAGAAGCATTCCTGAGTTTATGCGGAGAACGGAAAACGCTGGAACGGATTCAGAGTGTTTTAAAAGGAGGCAAACCGGTGAGAAATTAATTTGAAAATCAGGATGGCAGTAAAAAGATTTATAACCGTCCCCTCAGGAGGATATAAAACATAAACACGAGTAGTAAAATAATAACGGTGGTGGCAACGGGGATGAGTAGTTCCGGCGATTTCTTTTTCAAAAGTTTCTTCCTGCGTTCCAGAAGTTTTTTTGCCAGCATCTTGTTCATTTCGTTCACCACTTGTGGAAGCCGTGGTTTGTCAGCAACCTGTTGCAATCCTTCTGCTGCGTCATTTTCGAAATCGGAATCAATCAGCAGTTTTTCTACTTCGTGGTGCTCTTCGGGAGTAAGCTTTCCTTCCAGATAATCCAACAGTTTCTGCTGATCTGTTTCCTTTGAATGGGATAATATGTTTAATAAATCGTTGTTCATAGTAGATTGACTGTTTATCAGTCAAACCTTTTGTGTTTTCAATTTTTTTTCCATACTGATCCTGATATTGCGTTTCCCGTTTTGAATATTGCTTTTAACCTGCATGGCGGTGTAACCCGTTAATGTCGCAATCTCCTGGTATGATTTTTTTTGAAGATAAAAAAGTACAATGCATTTCCGTTGCTCTTCATTCAGTAATTCCAATGCTTCATTTAATGCTTCAAATGTTGCATCTTTCTGGTGATGGTCAAGGTTGTTGTGGCTTTCGACAGGTTGCGTAACCAGTGTTTTTTCAGTTATTGGCAATGAGGTTTTCCCTTTATTCCGCAGTTGCATGAGACAATAGTTTCGTGCAACGGTGTACAGCCAACTCTTAAAATAGGTGATTTGATATTTCTGTAGTTCAGCAATGGATTTTAAGAAAATTTGCTGAACAGCGTCCTTCGATTCTTCCTCGTTTTTCAAATATTTCATGCAAACACCAAACAACAAAAGGGTGTAGCGTTGCATTAATATCCCCAGCCATTCATTATTGCCATCTTCGTAATAATGTTCCAGGAGTTCGGCATCGGTGATATCGTTACCCGCTTGTGTTGTCACGAGTGCAATACAGTTTTGTTACATTATGTAGATACGAATGCCGGCAAATTCCATAAACGGGAAATGGAAACTACTTAAAATTAACAACAGCCTGAGGTTGGTATACTGCCACCTGAACTATACCTTGAAACTTTCCTTGTAAAAAACAATGGCTTCCTCTACGATTTTGAGTGCTGTTGCTTTGTCCTGAAATTCGTTTACACTGACGGATTTGTTTTCCAGTTTTTTGTACTCCTCAAAAAATTGCCGCAGTTCGCTGAAAAAATGCTTGGGCATTTCCTCAATATTGTTGATGTAGTTTACACCCGGATCGTTATTGGCGACAGCAATAATTTTATCATCGGCGTCGCCGCCGTCAATCATTTGCATTACACCGATGACTTTTGCCTGCACAAGACACAATGGCTGTATGCTTACGCTGGAAATTACCAGGATATCGAGAGGGTCTTTGTCACCACCATAGGATTGTGGAATGAATCCATAGTTTACCGGATAATAAAAGGAGGAATAAATAACTCTGTCTAACTTAAGTAATCCGCTGGGTTTGTCTATTTCGTATTTCTGTCTGGAACCCTGCGGAATTTCAATAACGGCATTTACAATTCGGGGGGCATTTTCTCCTGCAGGTACACCATGCCAGGGATGAAGTACTGTTTGCATCATCAAAAATGGTTTTAGTTTGGAAGGTAATAATAAAACTCAAAAAACGGTTAACTTTCGTACGGCAAATACCTGAAAAAAGAATGCTGCCAATAGTGATTTTTTATTTGGGTTCATTTTCTCCGGTGAATGTATATTTAAAATCAATCCACCACTCGCCATTTATTTTTACCAGTTTTATTTCACTGTTCTCTTTCTTAAACGAGTTGGAATAATTGATAATAGCGGTGGAGTCATCTAATGATTGGAATTTGTTGATAATTATGCTTGCGGATTTAAAGCTGTCTTTCTCTTCCGGGCTTTCTGCTGCATACTTCTTCTCAATATTTTCAAAGAGCCTGTAATTAGGACCTTCGTTCAAAATATACAACTTAGCTTTTCGCATATCGCCATCCAGGGCAAAGCGGATAAATTCTCTACCCGCCTCCAGCGGGTCAGCGGGTTTCTGGTATTCGTTGTTTCCCGAACACCCGGAGAGTAGTATGAAGCAGGCTAAAAAAACAACAGTGAAGAAGCGCATGAGCATTTTGGATTAGAAGCAAAAGTAAGAATTAAATTTGTCCGTCAGTAGCCAGTGCTGCCATCCCTCACTTTTACTTTTTTCTTTCCCGAATTTTTCTTTTCCCAATCCGTAACGGCTTTGGGTTTTTGCACAGTCTTGGCTGGAGTTGATGTTACTGCAGAATTACCAGATCCTTTTTCTTTTTCACCAAAAAAATAATTCTCCTGTTTGGTGATAAAACCGGTGTTGGGATCATAAAACTTCCAGGTGCCATGTGCTACGGTAGCTACTTCTAATTTTACAATTTTTGTTTCCCATTTATCCGGGATAGCAGGGTCGGGTACCTGGATAGTATCATATGGGTTTTCAGGGTTCGTGGCCTTCCAGCTTTCTTCTCTGAGTAAGTCGCCCATTTTAGTGAAATAGAGTTGCTTCCCGTCTTTTTCTCCCCATTTATAATTTTCAACCGCTGTTAAATCGCCAACGAGGCTGTAGCGCCGCCAATTGCCTTCCTTTTTGTCATCAGCAAAAAATCCTTCCTCTTCATAACCGGGTTCTCCACGTAAGGCATCAACGTGAACCACCCAGGGACCCTGTTTTTTGTTATTGTTGTCCACTCTGTTTAAGGTGTCACCTTTAACAGAGATAATATAACTTTTTACCTGCGCCTTGCTGTGCAGGGAACCGAGTAGCAAAAGAATAATAATATAACGCATCGGCAGGGTTTTATTTGCATTGCTTATACTGCAAAGATATAGCCAACCTGTGTGCTATAGCCAATTGAAATGTTAAGGTACCAAATCTTGCAGAAAAAGTTTACCAACTGTTAAATACCCACTGTTGAATAATGGCTATATGTTATTTGCGTTAAGTACTGAAAGTTTTTTATGCGCTTGCCATTTAGTTTTTGGGGAATCGCAATTTTGCTGGTAACTGCGGTTTCGTGTACCAAGGAAAAGCCGTATGCCGATGATCCCGGAGAAAATCCTGCGGCAGAACAAAAGCCCGATGTTTCGTACAATGTAAACGTGGGAGTGATGTTGGATATGGTGAATAAGGTACGTGTAGCCGGATGCGTTTGCGGCGCTACAGTTATGCCTTCGGTGCCCGCATTAACATGGAACGAACAACTAGCGAAGGCAGCGTTTGGTCATAGTGATGATATGAACGTGGCTGATTATTTCTCTCATACAGGTACAGGAAATACCACTCCGGGGGAAAGAATAAAATCTGCAGGATATAACTGGCGTACGTATGGCGAAAATATTGCTCTGGGACAGACCACAGAACAAATGGTGATGGAAAGTTGGTTGAAAAGCGAAGGACATTGCAAGAATATTATGGGGAAGAACTTTAAGGAAATTGGGGTGGGGCGTTCCGGAAATTATTGGACGCAGGTGTTCGCAGCAAAGTAAACGGTAGGTGAATCCTGAGGTTAAAATGCACAGCGTTCATTTCAATTTAGCGTAGTGTGCGATTATATGGTGAACTCGCCTCACACACGTTGACACGGTATAATTTATTAATCGTGCATTAGGTCGAAAAGTCAACTTTCAACGGTGTTTTCGGAGATGTTTGATGAGGATGTGACGAACTCATTTTCACTTTTTGAGATAACCAGTGTCGCCACTCCATTGCCAATAATATTGGTGATAGCGCGTGCCTCACTCATAAATTTATCTACCGCCAGTAAAAATGCCAATCCTTCCAGTGGAATTTTGTGCAACGCAGTGAGTGTAGAGGCAAGAATGA
>JADZFY010000398.1 GCA_020854215.1 Chitinophagaceae bacterium
CTGGACCCCCATGCCCGCAGGAATCTTTGGGAACTGATCCGTAATATCCGTTCCAATGGATGTACTGTAATTATTACGACGCACTATATGGACGAAGCAGAAATTTTATGCGACAGGGTAGCCATTATAGATGAAGGAAGGATTATTGCATTACAATCACCCGACCAGTTGATTGATGACCTGGTAGCATCCGGATTTGAACGGCCCAAAGAAGTAAAAAAAGCCAATCTCGAAGATGTATTCATCCATCTTACCGGCCACGCATTAAAAAATGAATAAATCACCAATACATTTTAATAAACCCATCTTTTCATGAACAACACAATGTTAAAGAACACTGTTTTTTGTGCTACGGCAGCAACCTTAATCAGTACCATTACCTCCTGCTCGTCCGTTAAAGAAATGGCAGCCAATACGAAACACATCGTATATGCGACGCCCCAGCCAAAAACTCCCGCATTAGCCAGCTCATTAGATAGTTTAAGCTATGCCTTAGGAATGATTGATGCCACTTTCTTTAAATCGCAGGGTGTGGATACCATCAATTATGCTCTGATGAACAAAGGATTTGAAGAAGTACTGAAAGACAAAAAAACATTATTAACCAGTCAACAGGCAGACATGACAGTAAGAGAACAACTACAGGCTTTTATGCGTAAAAAATCGCAGGCCACTATTGAGGAAGGCGAAAAATTTCTTGCCGAAAACAAGAAAAGAGAAGGCGTAAAAGTTACCGCAAGCGGATTACAGTATGAGGTGTTGAAATTAGGCACCGGCCCTAAGCCTTCCGACACCAGTACCGTTAAAGTGCACTATGAAGGTTTCCTGATTAACGGAAAAAAATTTGACAGCTCACGCGACCGTGGCGACCCTATTTCTTTTGCACTGAACCAGGTGATTAAAGGCTGGACAGAAGGTGTGCAATTGATGCCCGTAGGATCAAGGTTTAAGTTTTATATTCCTTATACCTTAGGCTATGGTGAACAGGGTGCCGGTGGCGCCATTCCCGGCGGTGCAGCGCTCATTTTTGATGTAGAGCTGATTGATATTGGGAAATAAGAAGCAGTAATGCGCAGGATGAATTGGATGTCACAAAAAAGCCGGGAAAATTAAATTATATTTTCCCGGCTCCATAATTTCAATATCAACTATCGTAAAACAACAGAATCCTTCACTGCACCACAGGTAAGCATTTTATCGCCGAAGTATGGATTCTTGATTTCCGTAGAGTTGCTCAACCAGTCTGCACCGGTATTATTAAAAGCCATCGGACAATGCAGCAGGTACACTTTTTCTTTACTAAACCGTACCGTGCGGGTGAGATCAAACAAATTACCCGAAATCATCTGAAAAGCTTTACGCTTTTCTTCAATATTGCTTTCACCCAGCAAACCTTTGCCTTCGCTACTGATACTGCCGGTATAGGTTTTTGCAGTTGGAATAATAATATTACTTGTATCTACCGCTTTCAACTCATCTAATTTCAGTTCATCTGCCGACTGAACCAATAAACCGGCGGCTTTGTTTGCCGCAGCAGTATCACCGGCAACAAGCGCATCGCGAAGCGCATAGTAGCCGTTCAACACATTCTCAAACGATGCATCAAAGGCCGCAGAATAGGAAGCTACTTTTACAACGGGTGCTTCCTCTGTTGTTGCTTCCTGCTTTTTTTCATTGCTGTTACAGGCAAACAGAAATATAACGGCAATACAGTACATTACTTTATTCATCGGATAATTTTTTGCAAACCTACTGAAAAAGAACGTTAAAAGGCTGGCAACAACATCACATTCTCCCCCATACCCAATACCTCAAACCTTCTATCCTTTAAATGTTCGCTTCATTACCCGGTACATTGTCGGCGCGCTCCAGTCGCCGGGGACAATCATACGGCGTATTGTATATAAAGGTTCGGTAGAATCGCGGGGCGTAGACAACTGAAAGGCAGCTTTAACATTATATTTTTTCAGTTCGGGAATTGCGGCTTTGTTCCACGCGCCAAACGGGTAGGCAAAATATTCTACGGGTTTTCCGGTTATTTCTTCTAACTGTTTTACGGGTTTCGCAATTTGTTTATCCCAGTCACCATCTTTGTATTTCTTCACGTTTTGATGATCCCAGGTGTGGGCTGCAATCACATGTCCTTCATCCGACAGGGTTTTCACCTCTTCTTTACTCATATAGATGGAGCGACCCAGCGATACCGTCATAACAAAAAATACGCCTTTAAACCCAAGTCTTTTTAATTCAGGCGCGGCAATGGTGTATTGGTCTCTGTCGCTATCGTCAAAGGTTAACATTACAGGCTTAGGTGGTAATGGCTTACCCATGGTGAGATAGGCATACACATCATCCGGCAAAACCGTTTGATATCCGCTATCTGCCAATAGCTGCATCTGGCTTTTAAACGAAGCCGGCGGTACTACCATATCCTTCACCCCCCGGGATTCATTTCCTTTCCATTCCCTGATTTGGTGATAACATAATATCGGTACTTCAGGCATCGTCATGGCTGACCTCGTATTGACCACCGTTGGGGTCGAATCATTTTTTACAGCGGGAACAATAGCTACTGTTGGCGTTTCCACAGGTGCAGACTGTTCAACCGATGATCCGCAGGATATCAGCAACATTAACGGCACAACAGCAAGGCACAGATTTCTTTTTTTCATGTTCATATCAACGGATAACCGGATTGGAAATTATAAAAATCGCACAAAGATATTTCGGCCGGCGGAAATACAAACGGGAGGTTACCGAACTTAACTATTTTTGAACTTTTAAAACGGAAGAATGAATATATCGCTTGCAGGAATGAATGCCGTAATAGGCGGCAGTACACAGGGTATCGGTTTAGCCATAGCAAAGGAATTGAGTTTACTGGGTGCCCGCTGCTTTTTGCTTGCGCGAAACGAACAACACTTAAAGCAATCCGTTTCTATACTGTCGGCACACGCACAGCAAAAGCACGAATACCGGGTGGCAGATTTTTCCGATAGCAGTGCTGTTCTTTCTGCAATCCATTCCATCACGGGTGATCTGAAAGTTCATATTCTGATCAATAATACCGGTGGTCCGGCAGCCGGTGCAATTACGTCTGCTACCAGCAACAATTTTGAGGAGGCGTTCCGGCAACACCTGGTTAATAATCACCTGTTAAGCCGGGCAGTATTGCCCGGTATGAAAGCGGACCAATACGGAAGAATTATTAATATTATTTCCACCTCGGTAAAAATTCCAATCGCCGGACTTGGTGTATCCAATACCATTCGTGCAGCAGTAGCTGCCTGGGCGAAAACGCTTGCCAACGAGGTAGCACAGTTTAATATAACCGTCAACAATATTTTGCCTGGCTCCACGCGAACAGGAAGGCTCGAAAGTATAATAACCGAAACAGCAACCGGGCAACAAACCAGTATTGCCGCCATTGAAAAAGAAATGCAGGAAAAAATACCCATGAAACGGTTTGGACTACCCGAAGAAATTGCAAATGTGGCTGCCTTTCTCGCCTCGCCTGCAGCATCCTACGTAAATGGAACCAGTATTCCGGTTGACGGGGGAAGAACCGGAAGCAAATAGGGCAAGAAGGGAGTGCCGAAAAAGTTGTAAGGCCCCGATTACAGGGGCAGATACAGGGTAAACCGCATCTTTCGATTCCAAGATTGAGTGAATTACCTTACAGCTGACGCCTTACACCCTACAACCCATTTCTAACTACCTAATACGGCGAAGGGCTTACTGAAGTCCAACCACCATCTACCACCAGGCTTTGCCCGGTGATATGGCGTGAAGCCGGAGACACCAGGAATAAAGCCGCATTGGCGATATCCTGCACTTCCGCCGGTCGGCCCATTGGAGTTATCCTACTCCAGGTTTGCACATACTCCGGATCATCACTGGTGCGTTCGGTAACGGTAGCGCCCGGTGCTATAGCATTCACCGAAATTTTGTGTTCAGAAAGTTCTACTACCAGCGTTTTGGCCAACATTTCAAGCGCAGCTTTCGTCATTCCATACGCTGCCAGCTTTTTATGCGCCTGGTGCCCGGTAA
>JADZFY010000399.1 GCA_020854215.1 Chitinophagaceae bacterium
CATATACTGGAAGCCATTTGTGCGGGCGCCTCCGGTTACCTGTTAAAAAAAAGTATCTCAGAAAAGCTGGGGCCGTCCATTAAAGAGGTGATTGCTGAAGGCGCTACGCTCAGCCCCTCAGTAGCCAAGATGATCTTCCAGTCCATGCAAAAAACCTCGCCGAAGGAACAATATCATTTCAGCTTAAGGGAAACAGAAATTCTGGAATGGCTTTGCAGGGGCAATAGCTATAAGATGATTGCCGCGGGCCTTAATATTTCGTTCGAGACAGTACGCACGCATATCAAACATATTTACGAGAAACTGCAGGTACGCTCCGCAACAGAAGCCGTGAGTAAAGCTATCAACGAAAAGCTCATCTGAGAAACAAAACACCTTTAACTATTGTTCGTTGAATAAGAAATGGTGAATTGCGCATTGTATTCACCATTCACAAAAAAGTACTGCCTATTACATTTAACCTGCACGGTTACAATATCACCCTTTTTGGGGTTGCATCATTTTATCCTTTGTTGAAATTTTGTTGAACAAACCATATATCATGCAACAAAGTTTACGCTGTGGAATTTTTATCCTTTGCGCTCTGGTACATTCCTTCACTGCATTATCGCAGGTTACGGCCACTGCCGTAAAAGACATCCAGCCGGGAAGTGCCGGAAGCGAACCCAAATTCCTCACATTATACAACAATGCAATCTATTTCAGCGCTGTTGACGGAGTACATGGCAGGGAGTTGTGGAAATCAGACGGAACAGAGGCGGGAACGATAATGGTTAAAGACATTTATCCGGGGAATAAAGATTCCGACCCGGAATGGCTAACCGTTTCGAATGGGATACTTTATTTTTCTGCATATACCAATACTACTGGTTGGGAACTGTGGAGAAGCGACGGTACAGAAGCAGGTACTTTTTTATTGAAAGATATTACCCCCGGCTATTCCGCCACCTATGACAACACCTCTCCCTCTCATATGGTTGATGTAGAGGGGACACTTTATTTTGCATTAAGCAATAGCAATCCGATAGTAGCAAACCGGGGGCTTTGGAAAAGCGATGGGACGGCGGCCGGTACGGTAAAAGTGGCAGGCACTTATACCAATACGGTGGGTTCAGGCTATATTACACCTACAAATCTAACCTATGTAAATGGCGGCTTATTTTTTATTGGACAATGGCCAAGTCTTCCTTTCAGTACTACCTTATGGAAAAGTGATGGTACCGAGGCGGGAACAGTTATGGTGTCAACCAATATAACAAGGTTCCCTTATGGTATTCAGCCGGCCTATCTTGCCGCATTGAACAGCGAAGTATATTTTGCGGCCGATATTGATACAGAAGGCGGTGGAGCTTTGTGGAAAAGCGATGGCACGGAAGCAGGAACCGTGGTGGTAAGGGATATGGATATCAACAGTACCGACGGGGGCGTGCAGCATCTTGCAAACGCCAACAATACACTATATTTTTCAGGCTTTCCGGGTGCTTCTGCAAATTCGGAACTTTGGAAAAGTGACGGTACTTCTGCAGGTACAGTGTTCGTTAAAGATATTAATCCCGGATTATCGGGGTCGAATTCTTCAAATTTTACTAATCACGGCGGCAGGGTTTATTTTGTTGCCAGCACCGCTGATCAAGGATCTGAAATCTGGGCAACAGATGGAACAGAATCAGGTACTGCATTGGTTGCTGACCTGTATCCCGAAGCCGGAAGTACCCTTCCGAATGTTTCCATAGGCGGCAGGGTGCTTATCGCACTAAACGGCAGCCTGTATTTTCGGGGCGTCCTCGACAATGGACTTGGAGAAGAATTATATAAGTTAAACGAAATGATTTTGCCCGTTGACTGGGAGGATATAGGTATTGAATGCAAAAAAGGCCTGGCTCATCTTTATTGGAAGACCGCATGGGAAGTCAATACCAAAGACTTTATTGTTCAGGCGAGTACCGATGCGCTCACATGGACAAACAGGGACACGATCGCGGCAGCCGGAAGTGGAAGCGCATCAGCAGGCTATCAATTTGCGGAAAAGAGTACACGCAATAAATATCTCTATTACCGGTTACTACAACGGGATACGGATGGTAAATTCACCTATTCAAAAATATTAAACATTATCTGTGGCAAGGCGGAAACGCAACTCCGCGTATTTCCCAACCCGGCAAACAGCACCATTACATTAAGCGGGCTTAATGCCAGGGATATTACCCGAATTGTAATAACCGATATAACCGGACGACGGGTGATGGCTTTTGAAGATAAGAGTACCTTGATTGATATCAGCCAACTAAGTAAAGGTTTGTATATACTGCACCTGGTGAAAACCGATGCAACCAGATTAAGCCGGAAATTTATTAAGCAATAAGCTTCAGTGTATTTAAAAATCATTATTGTCCGGCTAAAGCCGGGAAGAAAAAATATATATACTGTCGTGCAAAAAAGTTTGCACCCGTGGTGAATCAACTGCGAGCGGTAATCCCATCAAAACAACAATACAAAAACGTTTGGAGTTCATCGTGTTTTAATGCATGATGTTAGCACAGTGCCTCAGCCTCATGGTTAATAAATATTCTACAGATCAACAGGTTGTTCAGTAATCATTCGATTTCCTTGTAACCACAACCTCCTTCCTGTACAGCAGGACAGGGAGAGAAAACGTTCCAAAGGCGAGATAAAAGACACTTACGAAATAGGGAAAAAGTAAAAATTCCCGTTTACATAAACATGACAAATGGCCTTATTCTATTTTTGAATTCAACCTGAAATA
>JADZFY010000400.1 GCA_020854215.1 Chitinophagaceae bacterium
CCATGCAGCAATACCCACCGCCTTAACCTTTTCGACGATATGGTAACATCGGATACCTGAAATGTCATGCCCAAAACAAACGAGAAATAAGCAAAATCAAGAAAATCTGGTTTTTCTTCTCCCGGGAAAATTAAACCCCCGGCATGATTATCCGCGCCGTTTTTTCTGTTGCTGTAATACAAGTGGGCGTATCGCACCGTAAAAACGGTATGCACCAATAGCCACGATAAAATCATTCCGATAACAGCAATGGGTAAATGAATTGATGTTATCCCTTCTCTTTGCCGGTGAACGGTTAGTAATAAGATCACGGCCAGCATGCCGGCAAAAGTAGATAGGAGGATGATGGAAAATATAATAACGCGACTACTGTCTTCCTTCGCTGCCTGTTTTCGGATATGAATGGGAGAGGTAGTGAAAAAGGAATGCCAGTAAAGAAGTAAAAGCAGAATACAAAAAATGTCCCATCCCCAAATGATTTGGAATAAATTTCCGCCTGATTCATTTTGGGAGATGGGAATAAGTCGCGACAGTATAGTTGCTACGGCAGTACATACAATTATCTTGTAGATGATGTGCAACCGGTTAATCCACCGGATGGATTCATTATGCGCTGCTTTGTCCATACCAACCTCTCTAAATTGTTACAGCCAATCTGTTTACTTTTCTACCAATTGATCGGGTATGCGGTATGCCTCAATGCCGCTGATTAACCCATTACCCTTTGTATCTTCAATTACAATGTCAATGGAGGTTACCGGGGTAGATTCAAAAGTGAGCAGGCGCTTATGTCCAATGGTTGTTCCCTCAATCGTTTTTACTGTTTTATCTCCATTTTTCAACAAGCATTGAAACTGTTTAATGCTTTGTCCTAAGGGTATATACTCTTTCAGCATAATACAATTAATCGTTTGTTCTTTGTCGGGTATTACTGAAATGATATTCTTTTCACCTCCGGTATTCAGATATTTTGCGTCGAAGCCATTATCGAATTTTTTAGTTAACCGGGCACCCGACGATTCGGTATAACTAATCGTAATGGATTTGAGCAGATTGTTGGAAAAGCTTTCCTCTCTGTATTTCCTGAATCCAACCAATGCTGCCGAATCTATTTCATGAATTAGCCCTCTTCTGTCTGGCGGAATGTTTAACAGGAAGGAAGAACCCCGACCAACGGATTTAAGATAAAGATCAAATAGTTGCTCGGGTGTTTTTACTTTGCCATCTTCTTCTGCATGATAAAACCATCCCGGCCTTATACTCACATCGCTTTCGGAAGGTATCCAGTTTTTGCCGTTTACATTTCCCTGGTTTAATGTATCTGGTGATGGAGCGCCGGCGCCTCTTGTAAAACCCGCTGTATCTAACAGGTTCCAGTTGGTTTTGCCCGCAATTCCTTTTTCATTGCCCACCCATCTGATGTCCGGTCCGATATCACTAAACACCACGGTATTGGGCACCAACTCTCGCATTACGTTTTCAAAGCGGTGGAAATCGTACACCTGTTTCTTGCCGTTTGGGCCTTCTCCGTTTGCACCGTCCCACCAAAATTCAAATAAAGGACCGTATTGGGTTACCACTTCCGTCATCGTATTTACATAAACATCGTTGTACTCAGGTGTGCCATATTTGGGATGATTCCTGTCCCAGGGAGAGAGATAAATTCCAAACAGTAACCCATTGGCCTTGCAGGCCTCGGATAGTGCTTTCACCACATCGCCCTTGCCGTTCATCCATTTACTTTCCCGAACGGTGTGTGTGGAGTATTTACTGGGCCACAAGCAAAAGCCATCATGGTGTTTTGCGGTTAAAATAATGCCTTTGGCTCCGGATTGTTTGGCAATTCTTGCCCATTGATTACAATCCAGCGCGGTAGGGTTAAAGGCATCTGCCGGCTCATCGCCATGTCCCCATTCTTTATCGGTAAATGTGTTCGGCCCGAAATGGATGAACCAATAAAATTCAAGATCGTGCCAGGCCAATTGTTGTGAAGTGGGAACGGGGCCAATAGCTTCAGGCGCTTTTTCCCGGGTGGGGGTTGACTTGCATGCCAGTCCGGCAAATACGAACAGGGATGCAACGATAAATATATTTTTCATGCTTATTCGTTGAAATAAATATCTATTGATTCAGGAAAAGTTTTGCCTGCTCAATCATATTTTCTGCAGGCGTTGTTTTAAGTTTTTCAATGACGAACTGATTCAAAACCTCATCTAACTTTTTTAACGATTGCATATCACCGTTGGAGGCATACTCTTTTTGCAGAAGTTTGATCTTTTCGAAATCCTGGATGCCTTCGATCAGTTTCTCAAACCGTATAGAAGTTCGCGGTCCGGGATAAACCTGGTAGGTATCTCCTGCGGGCCAACTCTTGAAACGGGAATCCCTGAGCGGATCTGCCACCCAGCTATTGTAAGCCCACCTCAAATATCCGGTAAACCCTTTTGCTGCAGCATACCAGCCCAGCCATACATGCTCGGCAGGAGGCGAGAAAGTAAATCCGTTGGGATAGTTTTCTGTACAACAGGTGTAATACGTGCTGGGTTTTCCTTCGGCGATACGTTCTTTCAGAACGGTATCATCAAACTGAAGATTAGATGCCAGGCAGTAATCGAAAATATCTTTTTCTATTTCGGGGTGATAGTTTCCTGCGAGGGCGATCTTCCAGCCCGGGTCAATACTTTTAAGCAAGGCAATCACCACCTGCATATCCTTCATGGGTCTTTCATCCATAGCAATAGTGGTGATATCAAACCAGCCTTTTTGTTTCAGGTGTTGAGTGAAGTCTTTTAGCATTGGCGTCCAGTGTGCGGCATACGCTTCCGACCCGATAGGTGCTTTGAGAGCGGTATCTTTGCCTGTGGCTTCGTCAAAATAGCGAAAGGACAGCGCCCAGGGAACCATTGTGTAGCAATTAATGCGTTTTGTTATACCGCAGCTCATCACAAAGGAGATGTATTTATCAAACAGGCTGTAATCGTACATCCAGGAGCCGTCTTCTCTTTTTGTCCATTTTATCAATCCGGGAAAATCGTCATAGGTTTGATGACCCCAGGGTTCGTCCATTATACTTGCTGTAATATTTTTTTGGCCCGCACTGGCGAGTAAACTATAGTAGGGGCGCATCAACTGAAAATGTTGATCACTCCATAAACGAACATTGTGTACCCGGGCAATGGCAGCAGGATGTTGCCACAGATCCAAATCAAATTCCCATTTGTTTGGTGCCGGCAAAACACGGTTAATCACATTAACCGTGTAGTCCAATGTATATTTTTTATCTGCCTGGATCGTGATTGTCCCTTTATATAAGCCGGTAGCTGCCTGCTGTGGTACATGCACGCTCAGCCAAACGGGCTGAACCGTTTGTTCAGGAACCGGAATAGAAGGTGTGATATCTATGGCGTCTGCTACCAGTGACG
>JADZFY010000401.1 GCA_020854215.1 Chitinophagaceae bacterium
AAGAAGTATTGCAGGAGTCGGATATTGTAACCTTGCATGTGCCCGAAACGGCACAAACCAAAAACCTGATCAGTGAAAGTGTCTTTAAACATTTTAAAAAAGGGGCAATACTGATTAATTATGCCCGGGGTCAGGTAGTAGACCTCGATGCATTATCCCGGTCATTACAAAGCAAGCAACTTTCCGGTGCTGCAATTGATGTGTTTCCCGTAGAGCCGGAGAAGAATGGCGATACCTTTGTTACACCGTTACAAAAACTCTCCAACGTTATTCTTACACCCCACATCGGTGGATCTACGGAAGAGGCACAGGCAAATATTGGTGAAGATGTAAGCATGAAACTGATTAATTTCCTCGAAACGGGTACCACAACCGGGTCGCATACCGTGCCCGAACTGGCATTACCACTGCAGGAAGGCACGCATAGAATTTTGCATATTCATAAAAATGTACCCGGTGTGCTATCCCAGATAAACACCCAGTTGTCATCTCACCATATCAATATCCTGGCACAGTATCTCAAAACCAATGATGAAATCGGGTATGTGGTGCTGGATGTGAATAAAAATCTGTCAAAAGAAGCAATGAGCCTGCTGAAAAATATTAAGGAAACGATAAAGGTGAGAGTGCTGTATTGACAGGGAAGGAGGAAATGGAAAGTGGTAGGTGAAAAGTGGTAGTAAGTGGTTTGTTGTAAGCATTAATCGAGGAACTGCCGGAATGCGAAACACAGGTGTCCTTCGCTTCTTCTTATGTATTAGATAAGCACCAGGTGCTTCGCGCTACGCAATACTCCCATTAATCCATAGCATGACCAAGAAAACGCTTAGGAACATATTCAGGCAAAAACGATTGAATCTCGGACACGCGGAGTGTGATAAGTTGCAGGATTTAATTTTGATTCATTTTCAGGAGTTGCCCCTGCCTTTTCTGCATTATCTGCATACTTACCTTCCTGCGCTGCATCATAATGAGGTGGATACCCACCCGGTTATGGAATTTCTGAAATTTTCGAATCCGAACATGAGGGTTGTCGTGCCCAAAACGCATATCGCGGAAAACCGGATGACCCATTATATTTACGATGAAAATACTATTTTAAAAGAAAACACCTACCATATTTTAGAGCCGGAGAATGGTGAAATGGTTCAATCGGGAGACATTGATTTGGTACTGGTTCCCTTGTTGGCTTTTGATGAACGGGGTAACAGGGTGGGCTATGGGAAAGGTTATTACGACCGGTTTTTAGCCGAATGCCGGGAAGATGTGATAAAAGTGGGATTGTCGTTTTTTGAGGCTGTGCCGTTAATAGACGATACTGATGAATTTGATATATCTTTAACCTATTGCGTAACCCCACAAAAGGTCTATGAATTTTAGTTCTGTATGGCTCAGGTCATTTCGGGTGTTATTGTTTCCGTTTTCTTTTTTATATGGACTTGCTGTTAAAGTAAGGAACTATTTATATGATAACGAGATCATACAATCGGTTGAGTTTAAATTTCCGATTATATGTGTCGGAAATATTTCCGTAGGGGGCACGGGGAAGTCGCCGATGGTAGAATATTTGGTGCGTTTGCTAATGCATCGGTATAAAACAGCAACACTCAGTCGTGGCTATAAACGAAAAACCCGCGGGTATTTGCTGGCTGACGACAAAACTACTGCGCTTGATATTGGTGATGAACCGATGCAGTTCCATTTAAAGTATCCCGAAATAATCGTTGGCGTTGGTGAAGAACGTGCTATTGCTATTCCGCAGTTGCTATTTGATCATCCGGATACCGACGTTATTATTCTCGATGATGCGCTCCAGCATCGCGCAGTAAAAGCCGGGTTGAATATCTTACTCACCGATTGCAATAACCTTTTTACACGGGATGTGTTTCTGCCTACGGGAGATTTGCGTGACAGCCGGAGCAGTTATAAAAGAGCCGATATCATTGTCGTTACCAAATGTAGCGATCAGTTTTCCCGCGAACAGAAACAGAAGCTTATCGCAGAAATAAAACCTACCGCAGGGCAACACGTGTTTTTTACCGGTATCCGGTACGGTGCACCCTACCATATTTTGTCTCGGGCCATCAAAAGGATAACTAATGAAACAGAAGTATTGCTGGCATGCGGTATTGCAAATCCCGGGCCGCTCAAACAGCATATCCAGGAGCATGCTGCCAGTTATGATGCGGTCTATTTCAAGGATCACTATATTTTTACTATTGATGATCTCAATGAAATCAGGCGACGATTTGAAAAATTGGAGGCGGCGGACAAGATGATACTGGTCACTGAAAAAGATGCGGTTAGGCTGATGAAGTTTTATACTGAATTGACAAACTTGCAGATTTATGTACAACCCATTGAAACCTATTTTTTGTTTAACGAATCACACCGGTTTAATTTTTTAATTGACAATTTTATACAGGGATTTAAGGATAAATCCTGATCAGACTTATGAAACAAACGAATAAACCCAAAAAACAATCTAAATCACACGCAGCCACCTATGAAGGAATACTTGATGTTACCCGATCGGGGATGGGATATGTAATGGTGGAAAATCAGGAGAAGGATATATTTGTAAGACCCCAGGACTTTCATCATGCGCTGCATGGCGATAGGGTAGTGGTATCCGTTACCCGCTTCAATCCCCGGAATGGAAAAATGGAGGGAGAAATTACCCGCGTGGTGGAACGCAGGCAAACTGAATTTATTGGCCGTCTGGAAATGAATACCGATTTCGCATTTTTTATTCCCGACCGCGCGAAGGGAGCACCCGATATCTATGTTCCTGCTGCCGGATTTAATGGTGCCAAAAACGGCGATAGGGTGGTGGTACGCATGACCGCCTGGGACATCAAATCAAAAAGCCCGAATGGAGAAGTAGTCGCTGTTTTGAATGCAGCCGATGAAAACGATGTGGCAATGAAACAAATTCTGGTGGATGCAGGGTTCATCCTACAGTTTGATGACGAGGCACTGGAAGAAGCTGCCAGACTGCCTGACATGCTGCCACAAGCCGAAATTAGCAAGCGAAAAGACATGAGAGAGGTGCTCACCTTTACAATAGACCCCGCCGACGCAAAGGATTTTGATGATGCCATAAGTTTCCGGACGCTGAAGAAAGGATGGTATGAAATTGGTGTTCATATTGCAGACGTGAGTTATTATGTGGAGCCGGATACAGTACTCAATGAAAGCGCGTACAACAGGGCTACATCTGTGTATTTACCCGACAGGGTATTGCCCATGCTGCCGGAACACATTTCTAACGAATTGTGCAGCCTTCGGCCAAATGAAGACAAATTTACTTTCTCTGCTGTTTTTGAAATCAATACAAAGGGTGAAGTGAAGTCCAATTGGTTGGGAAGAACGGTGATACATTCTAACCATCGGTACAGTTATGAGCAGGCGCAGCAAATTATAGAATCCGGAGAGGGTACAAATGCTCATGAGATATTGGTGTTAAATGATCTGGCCCGAAAGCTGCGTAAAGAACGTTTTAAAAACGGCGCCATTAATTTCTCCTCTCAGGAAGTGCGATTCGTCTTGGATAAGGACGGTAAACCAACAGGTATTGTTATTAAGGAAAGTAAAGAAGCGCATCAGTTGATTGAAGAGTTTATGTTGCTTGCCAACAGAACAGTTGCAGAGCACGTGGGTAAGGCCAAAACAGGTAAACAAGCTATCCCCTTCCCTTACCGGGTTCATGATACGCCCGACGAAGAAAAACTTTTGCCATTTGTTGATTTTGCAAAGAAATTTGGACATCGCTTTGATACCAAAACACCCACTGGAATCGCATCGTCGTTCAACAACATGTTAAATGCAGTGCAGGGAAAGCCGGAGCAGCATGTGTTAGAACAATTGGGTATTCGCACCATGGCCAAAGCGGCTTATACTCCCGAAAACATTGGACACTACGGTTTAGGGTTTGAAAACTATTGTCATTTTACTTCACCTATCCGGCGTTACCCGGATATAATGGTACATCGGATTTTGCAGGACGTACTCGACGGGCATCCAAAGGCGGACAAAAAAATGGGGGAAAAGTGTTTGCATTGCAGCGCCAGGGAAAGGGCGGCTATGGAGGCAGAGCGGTCGGCAAATAAGTATAAGCAGGTAGAATTTATGGAGCAGTTTATTGGTGATGAATTTGAAGGGGTGATCAGCGGAGTTGCAACATTTGGATTTTGGGTGGAAACGGTGCAGCATAAATGCGAAGGATTGGTAAGTATCCAAAGTTTGCTTGACTATGACGATTTTCGACTGATAGAAACTGAATATTGTCTTACCGGACGAAGAAGCGGCCGAACCTTCCGCATGGGAGACAAAGTATTCATCAAAGTGGTGTCAGCCGACATTGGGAAAAGGCAATTAGACTATGAATGGGTGATACAACCCGGTAGCGATGGGGACCGGCAAGAGCGTTATATTAAAATGAAACCGCACCAATTCAAAACGGGAAAAAAGAAAAGGTAAAGCTCCGATACCTCTTTGTTTACAGGCAGCGGGATCTGCAGTTTGAGATTCGCTTTTTGAGTTTCCTATTTCTCCATTTAACGGCGTAACATTCATGAATGTGATCGCTAAACCATATCATTTGCTGGCGATAACAGCTATTGTACTCATTCTGTTATCTGTGGTACCCGTAGGGCATGCGCTGGACATGCAGGTGCCGGGCGCTTCGTATAGCCTCAATTTTACCGACACGCTTCGGGCCTTTGCTATGTTGCTGCTGTTGCTGTGGGTATTGTATATTTTTACTTTTCGGATAATGTACTCCGTTGCGCTCGTTTGGATACACATTGTAACAACCCTGCTTCTGGTTGCACTGATTATTTTCTTTTTTTTTCGTTATTCGGGGCCAGGTGAAAATGTCCATCCCATGAATGAACTCTCGTTTCAGTCGCGTCTCACCCCTCAAATGGGTGTTCCTTTGCTGATCATGTTTTTTCTGTTTTTCCAGCTCAGTTTTGTGATGAACCTGATTATGGGAGTGGTACGCAGAACGGGCTCGCAATAGAAACAGGATACAAATAAAAAACCAGTCTTTTTCAGACTGGTTATTATTCCAATGTATTCGGTGTTAATGCGTAATAATTTTACGCTGATTGAGCGGGGCGATTGAGCAACCTCATTTTTTACTCTTTAGCCTTTTTGATCATCTATCCTAATGATTCAACAGTGTAAAGATGCTACAGATTTACCCTTATTGAAACTTTATTCGGCAGAGGTGTTTTTCTCTTCGTTTTTTGGGTGATTTTGCCCGATAAGTATAATCACTTATGCTCGATTAATTATTAATTCCACATGAATATATGGGTATTTGACGCCGAATCATGCGAACGATTGATTAATGCTAAAGGCAAACAGGTTTTCTATTGTACCCTGATGTTTAAACCTTCCGAATGGGAAACGAATTCGGGTGCATACATACACTGAATTGTTGCAACTCCCGCCGAAAAGCTACCCTTGTGTGTAACAAATATTGGGTACTCAAACACATAAGAACCTTTAGGCAGCCAATTAAAGAAAAAGTTGGTGGCGGCATCTTTTGTGCTTTCGTAATAACCCAGCCCATCCTGCTGTTTGAACGTACTCAGCACGTTTACAGGTTCTGTTCCGGCCGCACGCAGATCTTTCAAATGCACATATTCCATGTCCCTGTCGGCTTTTAATACTATCCTCACTTTAATTTTATCCCCAATTTTCAGTACGGTACTGCTGTCAATTGGTTGAAGAACAGGTCCCGTGTCACTATTCCTTTCTATGAACAATTGCTTTCTCAACTGCAGAGGCATTTTGTTTTCTGCGGATGCGGTTATTTTGTCCAGGTCTTCAAAATATTGCCAGTACACTGCCCCCCAGCTGCCGGTATTTTGTTCTGGCGCGGCCGAAGCAGGTGAAACCGTTACCCGTATATTCCCCATTGCCGGTTTTATTTCCTCTGATGCAATACTGTATTTTAAGTATCCTGTGCCGGCTTCGTCATGGTCAGATGAATGGAAACGATTTGTGCCGAGTTGAATATTTACCTGTGGCTCGTTATTGAGCCAGTTGGTACCCTGGAGAAGTAAAGCATAACATGCTTCGGCAGTAGATTTGGTGTTTCCCCAATGCTGCGTTTGTTTTTGTTTTAACAGCCACAGCTTCATGTCGTTTATTGCTTTTTTATCATGGGTAACTTCAGTAAACGCTTCAATAAGCAGGGATTGCGTTTCTATCGGTGCCTCATACCAGTAGTATCCGTTGCGATTTTCTTTCCAGTACATACCTAAATCTTCGTGTTGGATGGCATTTTCTTTTAGCGAGGCGAGGATTGTTTTGGGAGTGAGTTTATCATGATCACGATGCAAACTTAATGCGATCATTCCCTGGAAGTAGGGGCTTTGTTTTATCCAATACTGTTTAGCCTGCTGCTTAAAATATTGGTATGCTTTCAGTGATGAGTCATGCACCTTTTTTGTGCCAAAGAAACTTCGCATATACAGGTATTGTATAGCGATGGACGATAAATTGTTTTGTCTGAGATTAACTTTTTGTCGGAGCAGGTTTTCATAATCTTCTTTAAGGCGTGCATCGGTATACCGCAAAGCAGCATCAATCAACTCATTCCACGCCGCTTCACTGTTACCAGACAGTGCATTTAATTGTTTCAGATGTCCAACACCGGTTAAAATGTACTGGGTAATATATCGGTCGTCATTACCCCCTTTAAACCATACGAAACCTCCATTTGGAGTCTGCATGTCTTTCAGTTTATTAAAATTTACCCTCGCCTCCTCGCTCATTCGCAGCATATCGAACAAAAACGCGATGTTCCTTTTTTGATCTGCTTCATGCTGTGCCTGCAATACCCAGGGTGTTTCCTGCAACAGGATGCTTTTTAACTCTTCGTTTTTCTCGAGGTTTGAAGCAAGACTCTTGCTGGCTGAGGTATCGGCACGCCATTTATCAAAAATGGTCTTTACGCGTGGTGCACTGTTGGCAACAAGTGCAGCCAGGGTATTAGCGTAGTATCGGTTAAACGTTTGTTCTGAACATTCGTAAGGATAGGAGGTGAGATAGGGTAGCGCCTGTACCGCGTACCAGGCCGGGTTGGCTGTGTATTCTACGGTTAATGCATAATTTTTTTGAGATGATGTTTGGGAGGTATCTGCGTGCAGTAATTTTTCAAATTTGAATTGTTTTGAACCGGTGCTCCGCATATTCAGCGGGAGCGATTCGGTTATCAGCATGCGGTTACTCAATACCGGTAACAAATTTTCTTCGCCGTCGGATAGCGTACTCCCGTCAATGCGGGGAGAGGACGTTGCGGTGATCCGGTACAGGAGAGGCGTATTAAAATTTTCGGGGATAGTAAGTTGAAAGAAGAGTGCTTCGCTCTGTCCCGGAGCTACGGAAAAATTTTTTACCGGTACCGCGTTTCGAACCAGATCATCCACCGGTTTGTTTGTTGCAGCATCAAGCAGCTCTAATTTGGCAAATCCATTAATGAGGCTGTCACCGGCGTTCACAATTTTTGTACTGAAGAAAATATTGTCTTTTTCCCGAACGAAACGTGGGGCATTGGGTTGCACCATCAGCTCTTTTTGGGTAACAACTAACTCCTGGGCATACCCGATGGCTAACGCCGGTGTATGGGCGAGGGTCATCAGTTTCCACTGGGTCAATGCTTCGGGAATGGTGAAGCTGAAGGATACGTTTCCAGCGCTATCTGTTTTTAGATCGGGGAAAAAGAAGGCGGTTTCGTTGAAGTTTTTTCGTATTGTAGTGCCGATATTGAGAGCGGTTTGTATTTGTTTCTCATCGGGTTTGTTCATCGCTACGGTGTCCGCAATTAAAGATTGTTTCTTAGCCGAAACTTTTGACTGTTCTTCTTCAATGCCTGAAACAATACCGCCCAAATCTCTTCGAACTGTTATCAATTCACCATCCAATGCCACAGATGGGGGGTTAAATTTCATCATCTTTGTCCGGGGATAATCCTCCAATTCAATCAACCGATCGTAGCTTTTTGTAAAGGAAACATATCGTCCATCCGTATCATTGTGTTCCATTGAATTAACCTGTGCAAAATTTTGGTGCCCATTCCAGTATCGGCTCAAATGGAAGGTTGGCCATATCGCAGGTAAATACCACTGGTGCGGTTTAAACTGGTCTAATGAGGCATCATACATAGCGGCCAGTAGTTCGGCAGATACACTTTCCCCTTTTTCACCACTCACCTTTAATTCCCATTTTTCTCTGCTGCCCGGCTTCACTTTATCCCGGAACGTAGCAAAACTTATGCTGAGTTGTTTATTAGTCCAGGGTACGGCAATGATATG
>JADZFY010000402.1 GCA_020854215.1 Chitinophagaceae bacterium
ATGATAAATACAATAAAGAAAAACACGTTGAGCCATGCGTTGGTAGAAATATTATTAAATATTTCGGGTTGAACATTTCCAATGATATGAAATGGGATGCTGGCGATTACATAGATAAGGAGAATAAAGAAGCCATATAAAATTCCGTTTCGGATAGCCTGCTTTTTGTGCGAAGCCCTGTTGGTAAAGAACGATACGGTAACGGGTATCATGGGAAAAACACATGGCGTGAGCAAGGCAATAAGTCCGCCTGCAAATCCGAGTAGGAAAATGGTTAGCAGGCTCTGTCCCGACTGGGTTTCATCGCCACAACGAGCGACCGGGTTTTTCAGATCAACTGCCGTTAACTTCATCTGGCTGGCAGAGGCTGTAGTGATACCACCTTCAAACGATACGGTTTTGCTTTCTTCGATAGGAATAAACGTTTCGTTGTTGGAAGCATAACCCTGCAATGTGAGTTTAAGCGTTGCCGGAACGGCACCGGTTATGCGAATGTTTTGCGTAAGCAAAAATTTGTCGCTATAAACTTGAACCACGCGATTGTCGAAAACCGGATCTTTTATCGTGCTGGTGGTTTCGGCGGTAAGGTTTCCGTCTTTCTGCACGGCGTCGTTGTCCCAGGTAAGGTGTAATCCTGCAATTTCAATATCGGCAATTGAATCTGAGTAGACGTGCCAGTTTGGTGCAAGCGTACCATTAACAACTATGGAGTAGGATGCCGAATCATTTTTTATACTCTTCACCTCCCATTGCAATGGGTTTTCCTGGGCAAAACTCCAAAATGGCAGCATTAACAACAGGAACAGAAATTTTTTTGATTTCATTTGACAAAATGGCCGTTGGTTAAACTAATAATTGGCAAAGGTAACGGATACCTGCCGACGTAATGGAGTATTAACAATACTGTGACTGGATGACCCGGCAATACCGGTATCTGGTAAACGATACGTTGCATCATAAAAATAAAATGGAAAAAAGCCGGGTGTAGCTTTATACTTACTCCATAGTTTCATCTGCTGAGATCAACGCATCTCTGTTGTCGTTCCACTCCACAATAAAGTTATTTCTGCCTTCGCCGGTAATAATGCTCATATATTTCTGCTGTATCAGTTCCAGCATAGAAAGAAAAAGAAAAATAGCATGTATGCGGTTGTCGCATTCTTTAAAAACGCGCTCAAAACTCACTGTTTTTTCCGTTTCCAGCATAGTCAGCATGTACGTTCTACTGTCTTCCATGGTGTAATTGTAGTTATACACCACGTGCTGGGGTTTGTTGTTTCTGTCGTGGAGGCGTTGCATTACGCGTTCAAAAGCCTTCATGAGCTTGAACATGGTAATGGTTTGTATTTCGGTACCTTCTCCTTCCAGTTCCCCTACCTGTGCCAGTTCCTTTTGGATATTTCCGCGTTTCACCATCAACATGCGAACGGCTTCCATTTCAGCCATTTTTGCTGAGGCTTCTTTAAATCTTTTGTATTCGAGCACTTTGTCAATGAGCTCCTGCCGCGGATCAATTTCATTTCCCTGTGCATCCAGCTCTTTTCGGGGCAAAAGCATCTTTGCTTTGATGCGCATAAGCGTGGAAACAAAAAGAATGAACTCGCTGCTGAGTTCAATACTCAGTTCCTCCATACTGTGCATATAGGCAACAAAATCGTTGATGATTTTTGTGATTTGGATATCGTAAATATCCAATTCATCCCTTTCAATAAAAAACAACAGAAGGTCGAATGGTCCTTCAAATTGGGGGAGTTTAATCTGGTATGATTCTGTATTCACGATGCGATATTTAAAGATTGCGTCCCGCCGGATTTCCAGGGATCACCTAACGGGACGCAGCAAAAATAGGAAAGGATTATTAGTTTTTAAAGCGGTAGGCTAACCCGATGCCCATCAGCTCCTTAAGTTGCAGTTTGGGTCCGGCCGGGTTTCCTTCACTGTCTATCGTTTTAACGTCATCATCATAAATCATATCCAGCGTAAGACTCACGGTAATCAGTTTTGATACCTTCACCATGAGCATATTGGTTAGATAGAGATCAACGTTTTGCGGGTGATTCAGGTAGTTGGAAAACAGGTCAACGCGGCCTGCATAAGAGGCATTTTCACTGATTTTGGCTTTGTAATTTACAGAACCAAAAGCACCAAATTCAGTTTTTAGTTTCTTGCCGGGGTCAACGCCAAAGGCCCCCGCAGCCGATAAGTTGTTATCGTTAACAATGGTCCAGCGTCCTGTGGCGGGAGACAGGGAGATAGAAAAATTGTCATTAGGCTGGTAGGAAATACCCGGGGAAAACAGCAGATAGGCTGGTGCAAGGAAATTGGACGTTAATACCTTGGGTTTGTCTGTTGGATAGCTAAAACCCTTAGTGAACTGTGTTCTAAAATTAAAAAGAGCACTTGCATACCATTTCCCTCCATCGAGTTGATAGCCGTATTTCGACAGAAAGTCGAAGCGATCGTCTGCCTTTCTGCTGCCGAGACTTGTGGTGTTAACAAAACCGTAGGCAATATCCAGGGTGTTGTCCCAAATATGTTTGTCCTTTTTGTAAAATGCATATAGGTTCACTATAGATGCGATGGAAAGTGAAGATTTGTCTCCACCGGCAGCCCAATTGCTTAAGGCACCCTGATTTACGTTAATGCTAAATAATCCGCCTTTTTTCCAAACCTGAGCACTGGTGTCTTTCGGATCTTTTTGAATATTTCTATCGGCTTCTTTCCGTAGCCCGGATACGGTAGGATCCTGAGCATACAACAGATGAGAAGACGCAGTTAAAATAAGGATAGCACACACTAAGATTTTTTTCATGGTTTTTAAAATTTGCCGCGAAATTATGAAAAATAGATGGGTTAGTTCCAAAGAGGAAAAACCTGGCACCGTTTCCAGGCGCCAGGTTTTGTGTTGAGCAAATGAAATGGTTAAATTGTAATTCGTTATTTTTTCAAAGCATCCCTTATTTCCATCAGCAATTGATCAGTTGAAGACGGCCCCGCAGGAGGAGCTGGAGGCTCAGGCTTTTGTAATTTCTTCATCGTTCTAATGATGATGAAGAGTATAAAAGCAATAATGGTGAACTTAATAATAGCCGATATAAACTTTCCATATTTTACAGCACCCCAGCTTAATTGATCCAAATTTTCTGCGTGAGCAGCCTTTAACGCCGGTGTGAGCAGCAGGGGAGTAATCACATCGTCCACCAG
>JADZFY010000403.1 GCA_020854215.1 Chitinophagaceae bacterium
AATTCCGGCGATTGTACATTTTTTTTATGTATGGGCGCGGTAACCAGTGCTTCAATATGTTTAGCTTTTAAAGCCTGAACTGCTGCCTGAAGGGATTTTACTGCGTACCTGCCGCCGGCTTCTGTGAGTTGACCGGGTGTAATATTAACCTCCTCCTCCCAACAGGTAAATAAATTTACCTGTCGCGGATAAGGTCTCGCCGGATCTTTTAAGTTCTGAAAGTTGAAGTTTACGTCCGGTAATGTTTTTCGGTAAAAATTTATCAGTTTGTTGGATGCGAAGATTACAGGGGTACAAATATCCAGCATTCTGGCATCGGAAAAAGTTTTAATAATCAATTCTATTCCAATGCCGTTAAGATCGCCGCAGGAAATTCCAATAACCGGTTTATTAATCGGATTTGACATACTTAGCTGGGTTAATGCGCGAATTTACGGGATTGTAACTGGTTTTCGTATTTTTAGGATTTCCAATGTACACATTAAAGAAATCATTAGGTCAGCATTTTCTGCGCGATGAAAATATGGTGCTCAAAATTGTGGCGGCATTGCAGGAGCGTCCGTTTCAGCAGTTGTTGGAGGTAGGCCCGGGTGGCGGGGCACTTACGCGGCATCTGGCACAATTACCCCACGTTGCATTTAAGGCCATTGAACTGGATGAAGAGAAAATCCATTTTCTTGAAAATACCTTTCCCGAAATGAGGGGAAAAATTATTCACCGGAGTATTTTAGATGCGGATATTCCATTTGCCGGAAAGTTTACTGTGGTGGGAAATTTTCCGTACAATATATCTTCGCAAATTCTTTTTAAGATACTGGAATGGAAGGAATACGTAGAGGGGATGCTGGGCATGTTTCAAAAGGAAGTTGCACAACGTATTGCGTCAAAGCCGGGTAATAAAGTGTATGGAATACTAAGCGTACTGGTACAGGCTTTCTTTGAGGTGGAATATCTTTTTGAAGTGCATGAGCAATGCTTTACGCCGCCGCCAAAGGTAAAGAGCGCGGTGATCCGTTTAATCCCAAAGGCCGAACCCCTCCACATCCACGATGAACGGCAGTTTTTTGTTTTGGTAAAAACCGCTTTCAACCAGCGACGCAAAACATTACGCAACGCAGTGAGAAATTTGTTTGATGAAGAAACGTTAAAAAAACCGATTTTTGACAAAAGAGCCGAGCAGTTAAGCGTAGCGGATTTTGTTGAGCTGGGATTTTTGATGAAATAAAAGGATGGAGAGAAAAGGAGGAGGATGTGCGTATTTTGTAAGTGGAAGGGAGTAGCGATTTTACGCTTCACGAACTCGCGATACACCAATAACTGCTCACTTCTTACGCTTCAACTTTCATTATTCACTTCCCGCTTCACACCATTTACAAATTATAAAATATGAGCAAGGTAATTGTTACCGCCAAAGTACATCCGTTTTTGTTAGACACGTTTAAGGAAAAGCATTATGAAGTATTGTATGCACCGCAGATAATGTATGACGAGTTGTTTGAGGAAATTAACGATGCGGAGGGATTAATTGTTACCACGCGCCTTAAGATTGACCGAAAGATATTAGATAATGCACCGCGGCTGAAATGGATTGGGAGATTGGGTAGCGGTATGGAACTGATTGATGTGGATTATGCTGAATCAAAGGGCATTCAATGTGAAAGCAGTCCGGAAGGAAATCGAAATGCGGTGGGCGAACATGTGCTGGGTGTGTTGCTGAGTTTGATGAATAAAATTTGCAGTAGCAGGCAGGAGGTAGCCGAGGGAAAATGGATAAGAGATGCCAATCGTGGAACAGAACTTACCGGAAAAACAGTTGGCATTATTGGATTTGGTAATGCCGGAGGAGCTTTTGCCAAATTACTTTCGTCTTTTGATGTGGAAATTCTGGCTTACGATAAATACAAGTTTGGTTTTGCCGAAGGTAGAATTCACGAAGCGGGTCCGGAACAAATAGCGCGTTATGCTGATGTAATTAGCATGCACGTACCGCTTACGGATGAAACCTTTCATATGGCAAACGATGCATTCTTCTATTCTCTTCAAAAACAACCCTGGTTTTTGAATGCATGCAGAGGTAAAGTGCACGACACAGGTGCTGTTATAACCGCGCTAAAGAATGGGAAGATAGCGGGAGCAGGACTGGATGTGCTGGAGAACGAGAAGTTGGATACCTATTCCCCGGAAGAAAAAGAGCAGATTCAATGGCTTTCTGCCCAACCTAACGTTATACTCACGCCACATATAGCGGGATATAGCCATGAAGCCTTTTTTAAGATGTCGAAAGTAATCGTGGAAAAACTGAAACTCTAAACCGAATTTTTCGGTGTTCAGCTTGGTTGGGCTAATTTTTTATTTTACTTTTGCCCTCATACATCATGGCAACGCTTCAGACACTCGTTTGGAGCGTTGTTATTTTTTTATTTTATTAATCTAAACGGAGTCAGTCATGAGTGAAATCATGTATGTAACCCATGAAACAATGGAGCAACTGAAAATTGAGTTGCAGAAAATGCGTGGAGTAGACCGGCCCGCTGCTTCCAGAGCTATCGCGGAGGCACGTGAAAAAGGTGATTTAAAAGAAAATGCTGAATACGATGCCGCTAAGGAAGCCCAGGGTTTGCTTGAGGCACGGATTGCCAAATTAGAAGGGGAAATTGCAAATGCACGCATTATTGAGATAGATAATATTGATACCAGTAAGGTGAGTATTCTTACCAAAGTAACCCTGACAAACCTCAATACAAAAAAGACCGTTACCTACCAGGTGGTGTCGGAAAAAGAAGCCGACCTCAAAGCGGGCAAAATATCGGTTACCTCACCTATTGGTCAGGGAATATTGGGCAAACAGGTGGGTGAAGTGGCGGAAGTAAAAGCACCGGCAGGTTTATTGAAGTTTAAAATTGAAGAGATCGTAATTTGATCAGGAGGTACAAAAATTTGTAGAAGGCGGTGTTAACCGCCTTTTTTTCTTTTTTTAATGGAAAGGATATCTTATAGATACATCAACGGCATACTAAAAATTGTTCACAAAAATTTCCGGCGCAAATTAAAAAATATCTAATTTGTGCAAATATGCAAAACTGCTGCGTTAAAAAGACAGTTACAATAGGCCTGCTCGCTATCTATCTGTTCAATCAGGGCGGCTACTCTATCTTTTTTCACTGGATGATTATCCATAGCAGTAAGCAAACTTCGGCTTATATTAATACCGGCAGTTTTGAAGAGGATGAGCTGGT
>JADZFY010000404.1 GCA_020854215.1 Chitinophagaceae bacterium
ACAAGAATTACGAAGACAGCACCATTGCGCTCGAAGACGCAGAGATATTACAACTGCCCAGGGAAGATTTTCAAAAAATGATATACAACGATCTTTCCGTAGCAACAAAATTCATTCACCTCATTACACAAAACGTAAAAGAAAAAGAAGAGCGATTGCTTAATCTGGCCTACAGTTCATTGCGAAAACGCATTGCAAAAGCACTTGTGGATATCCACAATAAATTTAATGGCGGCGGCCCCTCAAAACGAATCGAAATTTCTAGAGAGGATATCGCTCAATACGTAGGAACGGCAACAGAGTCGCTGATCAGAACCCTAAGTGATTTTAAATCGGAAAAGCTGATTGAAATTAAAGAAGGAAAAATTATTGTAACCCATCCCGACCAGCTAAGCAACCTGCTGTATTAATTTTTTTGAACGCCTTTTCCGGGACCTTCATGCTGCGCAAAAGGAAATGATATCTCTTTGCCCTGTTCATTTTGATGGGCAAGCGTCCAGTCGTTTGTCATTGAAGTTTCGAGCCATATATTACCGGATAGTCTGAAAACACGGGCATGAAGCGGAAACAGGAATTCAAGTGCCTGCTCCAACTCGCTTACTTTCATTTCGCCCGTAACGTCAAAACTCCCCTCATGTAATGGTACCTCCTGCTCTATTTTTAAGTTCGCATTCTCCCGGCCTTCATAATTATCTTTATTCTTAAAGAATTCAATCTTCAGGTACGGGAAAGTATTACTGAATGCTTTTTGCAGATCACTAATCGGTTGTTTCGATGAAATATGCAGATACATGACCGGGTTTTAAGGCCAAATATAAAGCAGCAAAGAAACGTTTAAAAGAACCGCTATCACTTGCGTCCATGAGTTTAATCATTACAAACAGAAAGTGATGACGATCAGGGGTATTCTACCGGTTACCTGATTTGTGTCATCCTCACTGGTGTCAGTATTATCTATCTTTGAAAAAACGTCATACTATGTTTGGAGAACTCCCCAAAGCGGATATTGAGTTTCTGTTACAACAACAACTGGTAGGCAGGATAGGATGCCATGCTAAAGGCGTAACCTATGTGGTGCCTATTAGTTTCGCCTACGATGGTGATTATATCTATGCACACACCATCGAAGGCATGAAGGTGGATATGATGCGTAAAAACCCCAGGATTTGTTTTCAGACGGATGACACGGCCGATCTCTCTAACTGGCAAAGTGTGGTTGTTTTTGGAGAATTTGAGGAACTGACCCATGAACCTGAAAGAACGCAGGCACTCAAAAAACTTACGGAACGCAGGTTACCTATTGTTAGCAGTGAAACGATGCACCTCACTTCGCAGTGGCCCTTCCCCGACGAAGATATCAGTAAAATAACCGGTGTGGTTTTTCGTATCCGGATTACCGAAAAAACCGGAAGATTTGAAAAAAGTACTGAAAAACATTTCTTTGCATCGTAAACAACCAATTTGGTTTTATCGGACGTCCGTACTGAATGTTCTTCTTCATTAAGCATGAACGGGATTACCTGTTTTTAACGAGGTAAACCAGATAGGGAAGAATAAACAGGCAAGAAAGAAAAAGAGACCAGATGCGCCCGGCAAAAAGATTGTAGTCCCGAAAAAGATATTCCCACGATTTGTGAGTTAAACGCCCTAACGAAAACTCAAAAAGAACGGTCAGTATCACCCACACCCAACCAATCAGAAACGCTTGTTTCGGATTTTGAATACGCATCAATGGAAACACCAGCCACACATATATTGAACAAAGTATTATGAGTGTTCCTGTTGACAATTGATGTGCCTGCAATTCACCCCAATGCCTGATAAAAACCAATTCCCTGAGGGTTGCATTGGCAAATGCTATCGCAATCATTGGCAACCAGAGCAGCAAATTTTTAATATCCATGTGTGGGAATTTTCCAGTTTAGAAGTAGAATAATGATCGTTACAAATGTTGTAGCGGGTTGCATCCAGGAAACATACCCAATAATTGCTACCTGAACAGTTATCCAAAGCAGTATAGTTACACTGCAAATAAAAGTAATCGTTCGCGCGTGCCGGTATTGTCGAAATACAACGATCGCCGCGAAGAGGGCGGAACCGCCAACAACAATAAAAAGAAAAAGTCCCGGACAGGAATCCAATTTGGTTGACGCGCTTATCCATATATTTAGCGAAATGCTGTAATCCGCTCTTAAAATTGGTTAAATGACACGCAAATAAAAATGATCGGCGTCATTTTATGGAATAATCTTTGTCACGGTGAGGAACTGTTTATTGGGAAGAATAACGCTATTGCCGCCTGGCGGTTACCGGCAAACCTGATTCCCGGCCTTTTGTTGAAAAATTTCTACAATCGGCTATTTGCTTCTGCTCAGCAAAATATTCAGCGGCTTCCATTCTTCAACATAATCCGAACCAATTTTTAATAGAGCAACAAATGGGATGAACAGAACCATTCCCGAAACTCCCCACAAAATTCCACCTGCAATAACGGCAACCAGCATCGCCCAGGTGCTAACGTTTAACTGTACACCCACCACCTTGGGGAAAATCACATTTGCCTCAAGATATTGAACTATGGCAAAAACAGCAATTACGCCGGCCGGGTACCATACAGACCCTTTGGTGAGCCAGGCAACAGAAATTGGCAAAAGAGCGCTGATCACAATACCCACATAGGGGATAATAGTCATGATAGCGCAAAGCATTCCAAATAAAACTGCGTGCTCTATTCCGAGTGCCAGTAGTCCAATACTGTTAAGAACGCCCACGATGATGTACACCAGTATCATCCCTTTCACATAATTAAAATACGTTGATATAACCATAGGTAGTATCAAATCCACTTTTGCCTGGTGATTTTCCCCCACCAACAACCGGAGAAACTGAACAAAAACACGACGGTGATAAAGAAAAAGTGCGGTGAATATTGGAATCAGGAATAACATAAATACGAGATCAAGCGTATCATTCACTACACTTTTTATGATGCTGCCCACGCTTCCAATGCTTTCCTGCAGGACATGGGCGATGGACAGGTTGAAATGATCTTCTATCCATATATTTGCCGTGTTCCATATTGCCTGTAGTTTTTCAAAAAGTGCCGGTGCATCCTGACTGAACATTTGAATTTGCCACACCAACAGTACAGTAAGGCAGGCAATAAGTAGCGCCACTATCAGGAGGCAGATGCCGATAGCCAAACTTCTGGGAAAACGCTTTTGCTCCAGCCGTATACATACCGGGTAAAGGATCAAAGCAATCAGCAATCCAAAAAACAACGGAATAAAAAGCATCTTTGCCATATACAAAATAACCGATGCAAAAACAGTAATCTGCAGGTATCGAAGCATATTGCCAGCAGGCTGAACAGGGGCTGAGGTCATACCGTTATCCATCTTTATTTTGTAAGCGTAATGATACCAGTTCTTATCGGTCTTCGTTTTTCCGGAGTTTCATCTGCGTCTGATCACTCATCGTGAAGTTATTCCTTTTTTAAACACTCCATGCACATTTTGCGAATGTAACATAAGTAACCACGCCAGTTATTTCATTACGTGACATTTGCATAAGAATACTCATTAAACTAAAACCATACTATTATGAACTATTATTTTTCTACCGTTCTCAATTCAGATTTCGATTCGGCAATTGCAAGCGTAACTGAAGCACTTAAAAAAGAAGGATTTGGAGTGCTTACTGAGATAGATGTAAAAGAAACTTTTAAAA
>JADZFY010000405.1 GCA_020854215.1 Chitinophagaceae bacterium
ACAAACAAGTATAAGGCAAACAGGTAACAGCTCAAGTATCAAATAAGCGCTGATAGGCGAAGCCTTGCCCAGCGTTTTCAAGCCTATCAAAGCTGGGTAAATTAATTTACTCGCAGAATCGCTGGCTTTTGCTGTTATGCTTTGCCATTGTTTAGCGTCTACTTCTGTAAACTTTTTAAAGAATAACAAACTTGGTTTTACCGTTGCACCACTGGCAATAAATACATCCTGCGGAATTGAGGTTATCAATAATATTTTTGCTTTGCTTTCTACAAAGTCCCGTATTTTTTGAAGGTTAGTATTGTTTAGCACACCTTCCGGCAATACTATTCCCATTCTTCCACCTGGCTTTAATAAGTTCAGGCAACGTTCAATAAAAAGCACTTCGGTAAGTGTACTCATCCTGCCTGTTTCGTATAAATCAAGCAAAGGTTTATCAATGTTATCATTAACTTGTTTTAATGCTTCATCGTATGCTTTGCCATACCTTTTTTGATATTTTCTAATTCTATCTTGGTCAGTGTATTTATCCGCTTCCGTAATTTTTAAACTTTTTTCAACCCTGCTGCCAAAAGGTGGATTGGTAAGAATTACATCAAAGCGGTTTTCAAATATTCCGTTTACATTCAACAAGCCGTCGTTGTGATGTACACCTCCGTGTCCATCACCGTGCATAATCATATTCATTTTAGCAGTTCGGCTCATTCGTGGGTTGGCATCTGTTCCAAAAATGCAGTCGTAACTTAATGTTCTTATTCTGCTTTTAGCATTATTTATATCTAATTCAGCATTTAGTTTATGAAACAAATCATTTACGGTTTCATCAATTTCTGCTTTTTTCTTGCCGGATAATTTTTCATAAGCAGCATTGTAATATGTTGTTTTTATTTTCTCTTTGGCTTGGTGTATTTCGCTCTCTATTTTTGCCCTTACATATTCAAAGGCTTTAATTAGGAAGCCCCCTGAGCCACAACAGGGGTCACAAATTATTTCACCTTCTTGTGGGTCTAATACATCTACAATAAAATCTACTATTGTTCTTGGTGTAAAAAATTGTCCTAATTCACCCCTGAATGTTTTACCTAAAAATTGTTCAAAGGCAATACCTTTTACATCATCGCTTGTAGTAGATAGATTATATATTTCCAATTCTTCTACTATTGCTTCAAAGCTGTTTTCACGAATGCGGATTATTTCGTTTGGTTCAAATAAATCATCATCCTTGAAATCTTCCTTTGTTTGCTCAAATAAGAATTGGTAAAAGTCTTTCCCATCTTTGGGTTTGTACTTTTCATAGCTGGCTTTATCTGCCTTAAATGCTTCTTTAGAAAATATCTGATTTTGAGAATTTGTCCGTTCATATCTTATCTTAATAAACAAAACCTTACTGATTTCATCAAAAGCCGCTTCCGGTGATAGTTTGTCATTGTTACGAATAATGTTGTGGCACTTGAAAAGTAGCTTTGAAAACTCATCTCTTGTGAATGCTTTCGTTTGCTTTAATAATTCACTAATCTTTTTATTGTCATTAATAATTTTAGCATCAGGGATATTTACAACTTCATCTAATCGTTTTGGAATTTCTCCTTTTACAACTTTAAATATTTTGGTTTCTTTAAGGTTTGTGGTAACGAAAAAATCTGCTCCACACATTGCAGCATAGTTGGCTCCTTGAAAATAATCCTCTGACTGAATAGTAATATTATCTGCTTTACATTCAACTACTATTACAGCATCTTTCCTTTTCTTTTTGTCTGCTGCATTCTTGTAAACAATTATATCTGCTCTTGCACCGCCAGTACCTCTTTTTGTATTGCTTACCAAAACCTCTTGCTCCATTTGTTCTAATGAAAACCCGTAGTTGTTAACAAGGCGACAAATATATTTTTGACGCACTTCTTCTTCTGGCTTAAGCACTAACCAAACATCAACGCCTTTTAATGGAGCCTTGATTTTGTTACCCTTGATTTCAATTTGTAGTGCCATAATTATTTAGTTTTTTTATTTTCTTGGAAACGGATTTTAATGCTTCATCCGCATTAGGCTCATCTTTTACTAAGTCTAGCAATTGGTCGGCAAGCCAAAGGGTTTGCAATTCGTTTAAATCTGCTAATAATATATTGGCAAGAGGACTTAATTGCTCTCTTTTAAGTTGCCTTGTTCCTTTTTCAATTTTACTTAATTGGGCTGTGTCCATATCAAGTTGAGCAGCAACTTGCCGCAAGAAAAGCTTTCGCTTTTCTCTTAGTTCTTTTATTTTATCGCCAAATTGTTTTGACATTGTATAACTAATTTTGACTTGTCAAATATTGTCAAATATAAGGAAAGCAATCCGATATAGTTATGCTTGTGATGAACTGTTACGGGTGGTAGATGGGCATGGTGTCGAGTAAGTTTATACTGCTGAAGTGTCGGACAAATGGCGATAGATAATTGTCAGCCCGGGTGGGAAGGCTGTGCGTTGGCATTTTTAGCTCTTTGCAAGGTTGGCTTTTGTGTCGGGGTTTTGTGCGCCTTGCAATGTGCTAAAAATTGCGTGGGGCAGCGTCGGCGAAGTCTTGGTAAGTGTCAAACTGGAACGCTGTGTCCCAATAGGGTGACATACAACGCCTCAATAATTGCAATGCGGGCTATGGTTTATTGTTGCCAATTTGTATTGAATAGATTTTTAGTTATTCCCCTGCTTTCTCTTTTTAATCAGGTAATTCCTCACGGGAGTATCGTAGTATTTCATTACGAGGTAGGCAAGAGCAACCAGTGTAATTACACCCGTTATGATGATCAGGGTTAATTCGCCTGTTGACGGCTTCTCATTCAAATAGTAATTTCCGTAGATCCATATTACCGAATAATGCGTCATGTACAATGGATAGGAGATATTTCCGGAAAACCGGCAAATTGTTTTCCATCGTATTGACAAGGTTGATCCGGCGCCGAGTGCCACTAATAACGGAAAGTAGACGAGTACAACGAACAATTCTGTAAGCCAGTTCCATTGAGATCCTGGCATGACAAACGCGAGAGTTAATAGTACTGCAAGTCCGGGAAATCCGATCCTGTTTTTAATAATCCAGTTGGAACGGTACACCAAAATTCCAGCCACGAAGGAATAGGCTACTCTTGCGCCACCGTCGGGAAAATTATCTTTTGACCATCCGCCTAAAAGATTTCCTGCCTTGTAACTCACCACACAAAGTACAATTGCGGCAATAATTGCCAATATCGTTAATGAACGACGGCCGAGTTTGCAAAGGATAAACGCGTAAAAAATATTGGCAACATATTCCCAAAAAAGTGACCAGGAAGGGGCATTGAATCCAAAAAGATTAAAAGCGCGGTCTTCCATCAGGGGCAATGGAATGAGCAAGAGTGAACATATAAACAACATCCCAAGTGTGCTTATATGGTAATTTGCAGGTGCTGCAAAGGGATCCAAAAGAAAACCTAATAGCCCCAATACCGACCCTAATACCACTAACGGGTGTAACCGAATAAGTCTACGTTTGAGAAACTCAAGGGTGCCAATTTTTTCAATACGATTGTCATACGCGTACCCTATTACAAATCCAGACAGACAAAAGAAGAAATCAACGGCTAAAAATCCGTGTCCGATAAAATTTTGATTGATGTCGGTGAATATCCATTCCATGAAATGAAAAATGACGACGGCCAGCGCCGCAATTCCCCTTAACCCGTCAAGAATTTCAAAATGCTTTTTTGTTGCGAAAGTTTCTCTATTCCTGAATCCTGGAATCATAGTGGCTGCATAGTGTAAAAAATTCACGCATCGCAAGTATGCAAAAAATTGGTGGCTACAGAATCATCCAATAAATGCTGTTGTACGCAATTTTCCTCCTATCCGCTATAGCGAAGGGAGCGTCGGTTCCTGTGACCAATAATGAATATTGCAGATGGGTAACGAAAGTAACCTAAATTTTAAAAGTTAAAGGCTTTGTTTTCTCTTGCAGAAGTGTACATACCCAATATGATTTCAACTGCTTTTCGTGCTTCTCTGCCTTCCAACTCAAAGGGTTTTCCCGATTCAACGGCCGATAGGAAAGCGGCAATATTTCTTTCATGGAGTTCGAAGGGGATGGCTGATGGATCGGACGCGCCTCCGCCTCCTGACGAACCTGCGAACTGCGAACGGATGTGTTCATCCTCTGGCGTTTCCTCCGAAAACTGCCATACCGTAATACTATTGTCTTCGAGGGTGGCTGTTCCTTTTGTGCCGGTGATGGTTATACTTCGAAGCTGACCGGGAAAGGATGCAGTGGAACCGTAGATGGATCCCAGTGCATTATTGCTGAATCGCAATATGGCTGTTGCGGTATCTTCTGCTTCGATCTGATGGCCGAGTGTTGCTGTATAGGCATGTAACGATTTAACCGGCCCCATAAGGTATTGCAACATATCAACCATGTGAATTGCCTGGTTCATCATTGCACCTCCGCCATCGAGCTGAAGGGTACCCCTCCATTTATGCTGGTAATACTCATTACTTCGCCACCAGGGAACACGTACTGATGCAAAAGTGAGAATCCCGAAACGATCTTTATCTATTGCATCTTTCAGCAAATGAACGGTATCAATAAAACGGTAGTTAAAAATTCCGCCCAGTCGCGTACCGGCTTTCGCATGTGCATCCATCATCGCGTCAATTCTTTCGAGCGTAATATCAAGAGGCTTCTCACAAAGTACATGCTTGCCCCGACGTGCAGCTTCAATTGCGGGCTCCATGTGGAGTCCGCTTGGGGTGGCAATCGTAACTATGTCTATATCCGGACTGCACAACATGGACTGGTAATCAGAAAACTCGCGGCAGTTGTATTGTTGAGCCAACGATGCGGCTCTTCCCGAACCTGCTCCGCAAATGCCTGTAAGTCGGGCGTTAGGGAGGTGTTGAATGGATTTAGCGTGAAAATCGGCAACCATGCCGGCACCGATAATTCCAAAATTCCAGATTTTCATATGCATGCGAAAAGGTGAAGTATTTAAATGAAATGGGTGATGATTTGCAGACAGAAGTGATGGTTTATTCTTCTTCCGTTTCTTTGTAGGCCGCGTAGCTGCTTTTGGCAAAAACTCCGGGTGCAGCATGGCTTCCTTCAGGAAAATCCAGATTAACATAGTTAATGCCGGGAAGCATCGTGAGGTTTAGCACTACTCCAGTAATATATTCTTCGGCACCGAAGGAGCCCATATCATTTGCAAATGAAAAAGAGCTGTCAATATGAGCATACACCGTGTCCCCCGAAATCCTGATAAAATCCAGATGGATAGAAGGATAAATGGCATTAATGCCATTAACAATACTAATAGGTTCCGTAATCGCAACCGTATCTTTATATACTCTGATTTTTGCCTTTTTTTCCGAATTGATTGTCCAAAAAAGTACCGTGTCCGGCTGTTCAAAAATTGTTTCCGCCTCTGCTATGCCGGTGGAGTCGGTAATGTTGGCCGGTTTGTCTGGGGCTGAGCAGGCAAAAAAAGCAATGAACGCAAAAGGCAGTAATCGGAATATTAGTTTGAATTTCATGGTTCAAGATACTAAAACGAAAGGAGGCTTATTTATAAATTATTATTTTAACAAAGTAAAAGCTACCCAACTTAGCACGTAAGCCAGCCCGGTCATGTAAAACAATTGGATAAGCGGCCATTTCCAGGAACGCGTTTCGCGTTTTACGATTGCCAGCGTACTCATGCATTGCATAGCAAATACATAAAATACCATTAGAGATACCCCGGCGGCCAGACTATAAATTTTGGCACCGTTTGGCCAGGTAGCAGCAGCCATTTTCTGGCGAAGGGTAAGATCATTTTCATCCGCATTTCCACCTACGCTGTAAATCGTTGCCATAGTGCCTACAAAAACTTCCCGTGCTGCAAATGAAGTAATCAGTGCGATACCGATTTTCCAGTCGTATCCCAAAGGTTTTATAACCGGTTCGATGGCTCTGCCCAGGATGCCCACATAAGAATTTTCTAAAAGGGCCGTTCTTTTTTCTTCCGCAATCAGCTCGGCATTTCCGGGTTGCTGTGCAACCAGTTGTTCGTATTGGGTTTCCACGGCCTGCATCCTACTGGGAGGGCCGTAGGTACTCAGCGCCCATAAAATCAGGGAAATAATCAGAATAATTTTACCCGCTTCGAGTACAAAGATTTTTGCCTTTTCCACCATCGTCACCAACACGTTTTTCCAACGCGGAGCGCGGTACACCGGCAGCTCAAGTATAAAAAAGCTCTTCTCTTTAATTCGGATAAACCATTTCATTACGTAGGCAACCACCAGCGACATTACAATCCCAAGCAGGTATAGGCCCGTCATTACCAGTCCGTGTAAACTGATAAAGCCCCAATAAAAGGTGTTGGGGATCACTAATGAAATTAATATGATGTACACCGGCAACCTGGCACTACAACTCATTAAAGGCGCTATCATAATGGTAAGCAGCCTTTCTTTTTTGTTCTCAATATTCCTGGTGCTCATGATGGCGGGAACTGCGCAGGCGAAACTGCTGATCATGGGCATCACACTTTTCCCGTTCAATCCAACTTTACGCATCAGCTTGTCGGTAAGGAAGCTGATCCTTGCCATATACCCCGTATCTTCCAGAATGGTGATCAGTCCGAATAGGATCATGATTTGCGGAATGAATACTACAATGCCCCCCAGCCCGGCCACCAGCCCGTTAACTATTAAATCGCCAAACCAGTTTTGCGGCAAAACGCCGGACAACCAGTTGCTCCATTCGCCAAATATCCATTCAATGGCATCCATGGGATATTGGGCCAGCCAAAAAATACTCTGAAAAAGAATACCTAAAACACCCAATAAAATGAAGTAACCCCAAACGCGATGCAGTAAAATGCGATCTATGCGGTCGGTGGCAAGTTGTTTTTCCCTGGGGTCCGCTTCTACTACCGTTTGCTGCATGATGTGGCGGATACGGGTGTAACGACGGGTAATTTCTTCTGCCTGTACTTTGGTGTGATTGAAACTGTACTTTTTCTCAATATTTTCAATGGTATCCTGTACGGGGGCGTCCAGCGCAAACGATTCGTGATGGATGAGGTAATGTACGGCTGCGTAATCACTGAGCCGGGGAAATATCTTTTTAATATCGTCAATTGCCGCACGAGACAGGTCGCTGGAATCAATAAAATTTCGCGAAGGGGGCTTGTACAATTGACGGGCAGTTTGATCTATTGCTTTCTTTAGTTCATGCAGTCCTTTGTTTTTCCTTGGGTTTACGGGGATCACCGGTACACCTAACTCTCGTTCGAGCCCTTTTACATCTATCGTTAGCCCTTTCCTGGATGCAATGTCCATCATCGTGAGGGCTATCACCACCGGTACCTTGAGGTCTATTACCTGGGATGCGAAAAGCAAATTGCGTTTCAAATTGCTGGCATCAACAATGAGCACGTAAAGCTCCGGGCTTTCGGTAGACCCGGGATTCATCATTACGTTATAAGCTACCCATTCATCACTTCGCCGGGGATACAAACTATATGTGCCCGGTAAATCAATAATATTTGCCGTAAGGGTATCGGAGATTTTGGAGTATCCGGATTTCTTATCTACCGTTACGCCCGGAAAATTTCCCACCTTTTGTTTCAATCCGGTTAACGCATTAAAAAGGGAGCTTTTACCACTGTTAGGGTTACCCAATAATGCGATATGCAATTGTTCTTGTTTCAAGTAGCGGTTTTTGAAGGGTGCAAAAATACGGGCAAAACAAGTTGAAGATGTTACGAAATCGGTAAAGGAGCAACAAAATAGTTAAATATGGCATGAAAAATGAACGGCTAAGTAACATATGTTCACTACCCCTACCTTTGCAGCTATGGCAAAAAAACTTTACCCAACCATGAAGCGCGTTTTATTTTTCATTCTTTTTCTCACTCCCAGCCTCTTTGGTTTTTCTCAGAAGTTAAAAAGGTCCGACAGAGTAATTCTTGAAGATATTAAACAGAATATTGCTTTTTTGGCTGACGATAAGCTGGAAGGAAGAAGGGCGGGTACAACGGGAGAAAAGATTGCAGCGGAGTATATTGTTGAACAGTTTAAGAAAGCCGGACTGACACCCAGGGGTGTTAATAACAGTTATCTGCAGGCATTTGAAATTAAAGATGGCCGACAGATACATAATGCCACAACATTTACGGTTAACGGGAAAACGATGAGTTTGCGTGAGGATTATTATCCGCTGGCGTATAGTGCTAATGCATCTGTTGCCGAAATACCGGTAGCCACATCTTTGTCGGAAAGGGGAGCGCCCTGGTTTAAAGATATTGAACCGGTGCTGGAAGAGAATAACGACAACCCTCATTTTGATATTTATGAGTATATCAAAAAGGAAGCGGGTATTGCAGCGAACAAAGGCGCCACGGCGCTTATTATATACAATAGTGGTACCGATAATGGCGAAGTGAAGTTTAATAAAAGAGAGCAATCTCCGCAACTTGCTATTCCGGTCATTTATCTTACTGCAACCGGCCGGGAAAAATATATGAACGATGCTTCTGCCATCTACAATATTAGTTTTACGGTGAATATTGGCGAAAGCGACCGAACCGGACAAAATGTAATTGGATATATTGATAACAAAGCGCCTACCACAATTATCATTGGTGCACATTACGATCACCTGGGATATGGGGAAGACGGCAATTCTATGGTGCGGAGCGGGCCGGCGCAAATTCATAATGGGGCAGATGATAATGCCAGCGGAACTGCTGCCTTGCTGGAGTTGGCCAAGCTCATGAAAAAATCAAAATCGCGCAATAACAATTATTTGTTTATCGCATTTTCCGGAGAGGAACTGGGATTGTTTGGGTCGAAGTATTTCACAGACCATCCAACGATTGACCTCGCATCGGCTAATTACATGATCAATATGGACATGATTGGCAGACTGAACGATAGTTCCAAAACACTTACCATCGGCGGTTACGGTACTTCACCGGTTTGGGGCGAAGTGGTTTATGCACAGAAAAAATTGCCCTTCACTGTAAAAATTGATTCGAGCGGAACCGGCCCCAGTGATCATACCTCCTTTTACAGAAAAAATATCCCGGTGTTATTTTTCTTTACCGGATTACACCACGATTATCACCGCCCCTCAGATGATGCGGATAAAATCAATTATAATGGAGAGTTACATATTGTTAAATATATCGTGGAACTCATTAAAGATGTGAACAAAAAGGATAAACTGGCGTTTACTCCCACCAGGGAAACGCAAACGTCCACCAGTGCCCGGTTTTCGGTTTCACTGGGCATTATGCCCGATTACACTTTTAGTGGTGAGGGGGTGAAAGTAGATGGGGTAAGCGATGGAAGGGCTGCGCAAAAAGCAGGATTATTGGCGGGCGATGTAATTGTTGGACTGGGAGACTATGCGATAAAATCTATGGAAAATTATATGCAGGCTTTAGGTAAATTTAAATCAGGAGATCATACCACGGTACGCATTAAACGAGGGGATAAGGAATTGGAATTTCCGGTAACGTTTGCAAAAAAATGAAATTAGCTATTGACAATAACACGCTGGCAGACGTGTTTTTTGCAGACACCAGGATTTTGGGTATTGTGGCTCCGGTGAAGATATATAGTTTTTGCTGGTTACTGAACCAGGCATTAGGCTGTGATTTCAGATTGAATAACGATATAGAAATACAGCTGTCGAAGAAGGGGCGTCAGTATTTCTTCTCGGTATATGAATTTTGTGAACCGGGTAATTCGCTCGCACACTATATTTATAATAATCAGTTCGACGGTGAATTCCTGCTTCCTGAATTTCGGAATCTCGACTTTTTATGGTTGCTGAAAGGAGATGATGTACAAGACGGCTATATTCCCTTTCTGCAGCAATCAATAAAAAACATTGGCGAAGTACAACTGATTACGGAACTGGACAAAGACAAAATAAAGAACAGAACACATCTTATTTTTTGATGGGCGGGGAAGTGCTGTGAGAATATACCACATATTATTTCATCAAAAATCTTGTCAAGCATGTGGAAAGAGGAAAACAACAAGCTCTATAAACAGTTTGTATTTAAGGACTTTTCGGCTGCCTTTGCGTTTATGACAAGGGTGGCGCTGGAAGCAGAGAAGATGGATCACCATCCGCTATGGACCAATGTATATAACAAGGTAGATATCTGGCTCTCTACACATGATGCAGGTGACGTGGTTACCTCCAAAGACAGAAAATTATCGGAGAAGATTGATAAATTGCTATTGAGTTAAGCCGGGATTTTCGGTGGCTTTCAGCGCTAACGCAAAGCATGCAGGCCTGAGCGCATGGCAAGCCCGTAACTCCGACATAGAAAGGTTTTACGAGAATTTGAAATTGGGGAAATTGACCTTTTCAGGTCGTTTTGCAGTATACTGCAAATCCTGGGTAAAGCAATCCTGGGAGGCCAACTCAGGAAAGCAAAGAGCTCAGATCGTCACACCCCTGCATTTGTTATCAGCCGTTCAATTACTTCCGGATAATGACGATGTTCGAGAACCTGGATTTTTTTCGCCAGCATCTCCGGCGTTTCACCGGGCTCAATATCACAATATGCCTGGAAAATGTGAGCACCGTGGTCGAACAATTCATCCACATAGTGTATCGTAATACCACTTTTCTGTTCGCCGGCAGCGATTACCGCTTCATGCACAAAGTGACCGTACATGCCCTTTCCTCCATAATTAGGCAAAAGGGCAGGGTGAATATTAATGATCTTTCCCGGAAAGGCTTCAATGAGCGCGGCAGGCACCTTCCACAAAAAACCCGCAAGTATTATCCATTGTATTTTTCCCGACTTTAGATCAGGAATGTAGCTGTCACCCTTAAAGAAGCGCTCCTTAGCTATTGTAATGGTGGGAATATTTTCTTTTGTTGCGATGTCTAAAACTCCTGCCTGTGGTTTATTGCTAATGATCAGTGCTACTTTTACAAACGGACGTTTGCGAAAATAATCAATGATTGCACGGGCATTGCTTCCGGCTCCGGATGCAAATAGGGCAATGTAAACGGGTTCCTGGGCATCCGTAGCGCGCAGGTCTGAGCCTGCCGTTATTTCGTGAACGTTTATGCTATCGTGAGTTTTGGCAATGGGTAACTTTGTTTCACTAATCTTTACCTCTCCGGGTATCGGAATTCCCATTCTTTTCAAAATCTTCTTTTCGTATTGCCAGAAGAATGGAAATTGTCCGAACAGAAATGCCACGGAAAGCAAAATTACCTGATATCCAAAAATAAGCATTGCCAACCGCAGCATCCACCGCCACAACCAATAAGTGTCACTTGTGAAGCCAACCCATTCCGTTATTACTTTGGTGATCCACGCGGTAGTAGTTCCGGTAATGGCAAATACACACATAATTATTATAAACTGTGTAGTATTTACTCCCCATTTTGTTTGAAGACGTTTCAACATGATGGGCTGCAAGATCATAAAAAACGAGCAATAACCAATATTGGAAATCATCTAAATATAAGGCGTGAACGAACTTACAAAAACATGACAAAATTTTATATGTCCTGCATAAAATACGCTGTAACATAGGCCAGATAAGAGAAAATTTTTTTCAGAATTGTTAATATTTTATCAATGGCTTAGCCTATTTTTGCAAGCGTACGGGAATGTTCACCTCAATACAAACTCCGGGAAATAATGAGTTACCAACGAAAAACTGTTGTCAGAAAATTAATATTTGGATCAGCCCTCGTTTTCTCTCTTCTATTACTGGTTAATATAGCCAATGCGCAGGATGGTAAAGCTATTTTTAATTCAAAATGCGCAGCTTGCCATAATGTATTTAAAAATTCTACCGGTCCTGCATTAGGAGGGATGGAAGAACGCGGTCCATGGGGCGACAGAAAAAAATTGTACGCATGGATTCATAATCCGGCCGCCTTTATGGCCAACGACCCTTATACACAGGGCTTGAAGACTTCGCATAATGGCATTTTGATGCCGGGTTTTGCTGATATGACTGAGGCAGAAATTGATGCGATCGTAGATTATGTAAATAAGACCTTTGCAGCAGGTCCGGGTGGAGGTGCTAAACCCGCAGCCGGCGGCGCTGTTTCAGCGCAGGAGCCCAAATCGGATAATACGCTTCTCTTTGGAGTACTAACACTGATATTGGCCGTTATCGCACTCACGCTGCTGCAGGTAAATAGCAATCTGAAGAAAATGTCTGATGATAAGGAAGGTATCCCTGCAGCAGAGCCTGTACCTTTTTATCGCAACAAATTATATATCGCATTAGCTATAATTGTTCTGTTTTTGGTGGGGGGTTATTATACCATTCAGGGTGCCATAGGTTTGGGGCGCCATCAGAATTATGAACCCGAGCAGCCTATTTTTTATTCGCATAAGGTGCACGCCGGTATTAATCAAATCAGTTGTTTGTATTGTCACGGCGGTGCACAGGAAGGGAAATCTGCTAACATTCCGTCGGTTAATGTGTGTATGAACTGCCACATGGCAATTAATGAATATACAAAAGGCCCGCAATTGTTTCACCCGGATGGGTCCGAAGTAAACGGAACGGCCGAAATCCAGAAACTTTATTCCTACGCCGGTTGGGATCCGGATAAACAACAGTATACCGGAAAGGGTAAACCCATTGAGTGGGAACGAATCCACAACCTTCCGGATCACGTTTATTTTAACCACTCTCAGCATGTTGTAGTAGGTCAACAGCAGTGCCAGACATGCCATGGTAATATCACGGAAATGGACGAAGTACACCAATTTGCCGACTTAAGTATGGGCTGGTGCGTGAACTGCCATCGTAACACAAAGGTTCAATTCACGGATAACAAGTTCTACAGCATTTATGAGAAATTTCACGACGACATTAAGAGCAAAAAGATTGATAGCGTAACGGTAGAAATGATTGGTGGAATCGAATGTCAGAAATGTCATTACTAATGGAGTAGTATTGTGCGTGGAATGTAATCGGATAATTGCTATTGGAAGTGGGATCGCATTTTTGAAAAAACGAATATTTATTTAATCACAATTTCCGGATAGGAAGAGAGAGGGAAAAGTGAGATTGGGCAGTTCGGGGATATAAAAGCTCCTCTTGGAGTTGGGTATGAGTCAAAAACAGTACTGGCAAAACTTAGGTGAATTAAAAAATACAGAAGGCTACCGGAAACTGGTGAAAGATGAGTTTCAGGAAGATTTGCCCTTTGAAGAAGATGGCAAAGCGATAATGGATGCCAAATCGCCACGTAGAGATTTCTTAAAGTATCTCGGATTTAGTACAGCGGCTGCCGCTTTAGCTGCAGGTTGTGAGACTCCGGTAATCAAGAGTATTCCTTATCTCAATCAACCTGAGAATCTAACGCCCGGAGTTGCCCAGTACTATGCAACAACTTTTGTTGCCGAAGGTGACGTTGTTCCGGTTATTGCCAAAGTGCGGGACGGTCGTCCGATTAAACTCGAGGGCAACCCCCTTTCTTTCATTAACACAAAAAGCGAAGGTACTTCTGCCAGGGTACAGGCATCCGTACTGGATTTGTACGACACCGGCAGGTTGCGCTATCCTGTTGAGATTTCAGGAATTGACATGAAGGAACTCCCTTCATTTGAAGCAATTGATAAAAAAATTGCAGCTGAATTAACAGGGGCACAGGTGGTATTGCTTACCTCCACGCTGAACTCACCTACCACACGACAAATTATTAAAGATTTCCTTGCAAAATATCCCGGAAGCCGCCACGTACAGTATGACGCTGTTTCTTACAGTGGATTGTTGCAGGCAAATGAAATAACTTACGGCAAAAGAGCAATTCCAACCTATCATTTTGATAAAGCCCGCGTGATTGTGGGACTGGATGCTGATTTTTTGGGTACCTGGTTAAGTCCGGATGAATTCTCCAGCCAGTATGCTGCCGGACGGAAGATTAACCAAAAGAACCCCGAAATGAGTAAGCATATTCAGTTTGAGGGAGTGTTGAGCTTAACAGGTGCCAATGCAGATGAACGATACCTGCACCGTCCTTCCGAAATGGGAACTGTAGTGTTGAATTTACTGGCTAAACTTGGTGGAAATGTTAGTGCTCCGGCTATAGCTGATGAGAAATTAAAGAAAGGAATTGAGATCACAGCCGGGTTACTTAATGAGAATAAAGGAGCGGCACTGGTAGTATGCGGAAGCAATGATCCAAATATTCAGGTGCTGGTAAATGCTATCAATGAGCTAGTGGGGGCTAACGGTACTACAATCAACTGGGCCAGTCCTTTATTAACCCGCGCCGGTATAGACGGTGAGATGGAGCAACTGGTGAAGGACATGAATGCGGGTAGCGTGGGAGCTTTGTTGGTTTTTGAAGCCAATCCGGCATACAATTATTCAAATGCAGCCGATTTCATTAAAGGTTTAAAGAAGACTAAACTCTCCGTTTCATTTAGCGACAGAGCTGACGAAACCTCCAGTATATGCAAATACATAATTCCCCATCATCATTACCTCGAAAGTTGGGGTGATGCAGAGGGGCGCACCGGTTTCTATAGCTTATTACAGCCAACAATAGCACCCCTGTTTAAAACCAGGTATTTTCAAACCTCCCTGTTGAAATGGAGTGGTAACAATACCGATTATGAAGATTACTTCAAGAATCATTGGCTTACTCAATTAGGAAACCAGGGCGCATTCGACAAGGCGCTTCAGGATGGTGTTGTGGAGCCTGCGTCGTTAACTTTCAGCAACACATTATATAGTGATGCAGGAGTAGCTAATGCAGCGTCAAAAATTGGCGGTGGCAAAGCGGAAGGAAAAGCAGAAGTAGTGTTGTATCAAAAAGTTTCAATAGGTTCCGGTGCTGCTGCCAACAACCCATGGTTACAGGAAATGCCTGATCCCATTACGCGTGCTACCTGGGATAACTATGCGGTTATTTCTTATGCTATGGCTGCGGAGTTGGGTATTAAGCTGGACGATAAGTACGAAGTAGAGTTTCACAAACCATTGGTGGCATTTACCATCAACGGTAAGGAAGTGAAATTACCGGTTCTGGCGATACCCGGAATGCACCCCAATGTGATTGGAATTGCCGTGGGTTATGGAAGAAGCGAAGGCGCCGGCCGGGCAGCAAGCGGAGTAGGGTATAACGCGTATCCGTTAGTGTCGGCTAAAGAAGGAGTTCGCCAATATTATGTAACCGGTGTTACCGGGTATAAGAACACAGGAGATACTTACGATATTGCGTATACGCAAACACACAACCAGTATGAAGGACGTGTGGAAGTGGTAAGAGAATATTCCCTTGCAGACTTCAAAAAGAATCCTGAAGCTATTCCACACTACAGGGAAGAGCTTGCAGAAGATTTTGCAAAGAAAACCGGCGATTTCAAAGCTGAAGGCACTTTGTATCCGGTGTACGAGTCCCCTGGTGCACACTGGGGTATGAGTATTGACCTAAATGCATGTACCGGATGTGGCGCCTGCACTGTAGCCTGTATGGCGGAAAACAACGTTCCCATTGTTGGTAAAAACGAAGTAAAACGGTCGCACGAGATGCACTGGCTGCGCATTGACCGGTATTTTGCCAGCTATCGCGATAACACAGAAGGTGATAATTTGAACGTGGTATTTATGCCCATGCTTTGTCAGCATTGCGACAATGCCCCTTGCGAGAATGTGTGCCCTGTGTCAGCCACTAACCATAGTTCAGAGGGCTTAAATCAAATGGCCTACAATCGTTGTATCGGTACAAGATATTGTGCCAATAACTGTCCGTTTAAGGTTCGCCGCTTTAACTGGGCAGATTATAACGGAGCTGACAGTTTCCCGGACAATCAGCATCACAATGGAGTAGGTAAATTTGACGACGCGGTACTGATGATGAATGATGATCTGAGCCGTATGGTACTTAATCCTGATGTTACTGTGCGCTCGCGTGGCGTGATAGAAAAATGCAGCTTCTGTGTTCAACGCTTGCAGGATGCGAAGTTAGAAGCCAAAAAATCGCAGGACGCCTCTGTGATCAGGGACGTGAAAACCGCCTGTATGCAGGCCTGCTCTACGGGAGCCATTGTGTTTGGCAATGTGAACGATAAGGAAAGCCAGGTATATAAAATCCGTACTGAGGAACAGAACCATCGTGCGTACTATGCCCTGGAACATTTGCATGTGTTGCCTAATATTAACTATCTCGCTAAAATTAGGAATACGGCAAGACCTGTGGGTGTTAAAGATGAATTTGCAGGGGAGAAAGCTACCAGTCACGAAGGAAAGCATTGAGGTAAGCAGACTGATTCTTAATAAGCAGAATAGTTAAATAGCCGGTTACTCAACTTTTAAAGTATAAACACCTGGTAAGGAATTTCAGGTTAAAATTAATTAGTAAATGAGTTTGACTAAGTACGAATCTTTCGTCAGAGAACCATTGGTAGACGGAGAAAAAACCTACAACAAGGTTACGGAAGATATTGTGTATACCATTGAAACCAAACCTACCCGGTTATGGTATATCGGGCTATATATTTCCGTGGCTTTATTATTGTTTGGCGTTTATTCAATTTACCGTGAAGTTACCTACGGTGTAGGTCAGTGGAACCTGGGCAAAACGGTTGGCTGGGGTTGGGATATTACCAACTTTGTGTGGTGGATTGGTATCGGACATGCGGGTACGCTTATTTCTGCGATTCTTTTGCTGTTTCGCCAGGGATGGAGAACCGGTGTAAACCGTGCTGCTGAAGCAATGACTATTTTTGCGGTGATGGCCGCTGGTCAATTCCCCATCTGGCACATGGGACGTGTTTGGCTGGCGTTTTTTGTAATGCCCTACCCCAATACACGCGGAGCCTTATGGCCTAACTTCAACTCACCCCTACTGTGGGACGTTTTTGCAATATCAACTTATTTTACCCTTTCACTCTTGTTCTGGTATTCAGGATTAATACCCGACGTTGCCACACTTCGTGACCGGGCTAAGACCAAGTTCAGAAAACTTTTTTACGGAATAGCTTCGTTTGGCTGGACAGGTTCAACTAAACACTGGCAGCGTCACGAAAGCCTTTCCCTGGTATTGGCCGGGTTGTGTACCCCACTGGTACTTTCCGTTCACACAATCGTTTCCTTTGACTTTGCCACATCCGTGGTTCCCGGATGGCACACTACCATATTTCCTCCTTATTTTGTTGCCGGTGCGGTATTCTCCGGATTTGCCATGGTGCAAACCCTTATGCTCATCACACGAAGAGTGATGAACCTGCAGGATTATATTACGCTCGGCCATATTGAAGCAATGAACAAGGTGATTGTTTTGACGGGTTCAATCGTGGGCTGTGCTTACCTCACCGAGTTGTTTATGGCATGGTATGGAGCCAATTTATATGAGTATGACGCTTTCTTCCGATATCGCCTTGCGGGCCCTTACGGCTGGAGTTACTGGATTATGATGACCTGTAACGTAGTTTCTCCGCAGTTGTTCTGGTTTAAGAAACTCAGAAGAAATATTGAATTTACGTTTATCATGAGTGTTGTGGTGAATGTGGGTATGTGGTTTGAGAGATTTGTGATCATCGTTACCTCCATTTTCCGCGATTATGTTCCATCTTCCTGGTCACTGTATTATCGCCCGAGTATTTATGAAATTGGATTTTACCTGGGTACGTTTGGCTTGTTCTTTACTTGTTATTTCCTCTTTTCCAAATACTTCCCGGTGATAGCAATATGGGAGATTAAGCACGTGTTGAAAACGAGTGGTGAGAATTATAAAGCTAAAATGGAAGGCTTGGAAAAGTTAAGCAATGATGAGTTTTACAATAAAACCCATCATCACTAACTGTAACAGTATTAAGGCAGATGGGATTCATCCGGTTGAACGGATAATTTTTGAACTTGATTTTTTTCACCTTAAAAAAACCGTTGGTTTAAGGTTATGACAATAAAAAAATTTGTAGTAGGATGTTTTGATGATGAAGATGTGCTGTTTCCTGCGGTAAGAAAAATTCGCAAGGCAGGATATAAGATTCAGGATGTGTACACTCCCTTCCCGCTGCATGGGCTGGATAAAGAGCTTGGCATGAGAGATACCAGCTTGCATACGGTAGGGTTTATTTATGCACTTACCGGACTTACAACTGCTTTGGGTTTTATTAGCTGGATTCTTACCATGGATTGGGTACAGAATTACGGAGGGAAGCCGCATTTTTCTCTTGCGGCATGGATTCCGATTATGTTTGAGCTTACCGTTTTGTTTTCTGGTGTGGGCATGACACTTACGTTTTGTTATTTGTGCCAACTGGCGCCGTTTGTAAAGAAACACCATTTTCATCCGGGAGCAACCGACGACAAGTTTGTGATGGTTATTGAATGTACATCAAACACAAATGTTCAGGAGGCTGAAGCATTCCTGGCAGCTTCCGGTGCAAAAGAAGTAAATACGCAAATGGCCGAAACGGGGTGGTGGTTAGGAAGATACGATATGGACAGAAAATTATTTGAAACCAAAACCGACGTAGTTACGGCTTAACGCAAAAGACAAACTTATTTTGGGATGAAAAAGATATCAATTATAGCATGTGTTATTGTTGCGCTGGTAATCACTGCGGCAAGTTGCAGTAATAATAAAAAGCCGGCGGCAACCTATATGCCCGATATGGCATACAGCAGAGCCTATGAAACCAACTCAGAGAATGATATTTTTCCGGATAAGCAAACCAACCGTACTCCTGTTGCGGGCACGATAACCCGGGATCAGCTTTTGCCATTCCGCATTGCAATGGACGCTGCCGGAGATACTACGAATTTTGCAAAAGCAAGAACAGTGCAAAATCCGCTTCCTCCATTAAATGCTGCCGATATGAAAGAAGCGGAGAGGCTATACCTCATTTATTGCGGGATTTGTCATGGTTCTAAATTAGACGGAAACGGGCCATTGTGGAAAGATGGCGACGGACCTTTTCCGGCCGCACCTAAAAATTTACTGGACCCAACGGTGGTTAGCCAGGGCGACGGGCAAATTTTTTATACCATCACCTACGGGAAGAATAAAATGGGCAGCTATGCCTCGCAGTTAGATCCCAAACAACGGTGGATGGTCATTGATTACATGAGAGAAAAGCAGGGAGTGAAAAGAAGTGTTGTGTCCACGGTGGCCGACAGCACTGTTACCGCTAAATAAACAAAACGATTCAGTAAAATAAAACGTATTGAAGGATGATTAAGCAACAATTTGAAGTTCCGGGTAAGTATAAAAAATGGACGTATGGCCTGTTGGCCGTAGGCCTGGTGGCATTTTTAGCGGGAATTTTCTTACTTGGCCTTAGTGACGACAGCCACGACAAAACAAGGTTTTGGTCCGGTTTGCTGCTCAACAGCCTTTATTTCCTTATGATCTGTAATGCCTGCATGTTTTTTATTGCTATCAATATATTGGGGCATAGCAGCTGGCAAACAACATTTAGAAGAATTCCTGAAGCTATTTCTGCCGTGGTTCCTGTTTTTGCCGTGATTTCGCTGATCGTATTTATAGCTATAATTTTCGGACATCACCATCACATCTACCACTGGATTGATAAGGAAGCGGTAGCAAACGATAAGATACTGAGCTGGAAAAAAGGATTCCTGAACCCTACCTTCTTTTTTGTGTGGACAGTAATTACGCTTGGAGTGTGGATTTTAGTGGGAAGAAAATTAAGACAATTGTCTGTGCAAACAGATGCGGGAGAAATAACCGGAGAAGAAGCCCGTCGGTATATATGGAACAATACTGTTTGGGCAGGCATATTTGTAGTATTTTTTGCACTAACAACGGGGTCAACTATTCCGTGGCTATGGCTGATGAGCATTGACGCGCACTGGTATTCTACTATGTACAGCTGGTACACATTTATGAGTAGTTTTGTGGGTGGATTATCGTTGATTGCTTTGTTTGTCGTTTTCCTGAAGAACCAGGGCTACCTCGAACACACGACTAAAGAACAGTTGCACGATATTGGTAAGTACATATTTGCATTTTCTATTTTCTGGGCCTACCTGTGGTTTTCTCAATTTATGCTAATATGGTACGCCAACATTCCTGAAGAAACGGTCTATTTTAAACCCAGGCTTCAGGGTGCATATTCCGCGATTTTCTGGATCAACTTTATCATTAACTTTATCGCACCCATCCTGATTCTTATGACCAGGGGGTCAAAACGTAATTATACTATTGTAACGTATATGGCTGTTGTGCTGGTGTTTGGTCACTGGTTGGATTTTTATCAGATGGTGATGCCCGGCCCAATGGGAGATCATTATAGCCTGGGTTGGTTCGAGTGGGGTACACTGGCTTTGTTTATCGGGTTATTGATGTTCTTTACCGGTCGTGCGCTCACTAAAGCAAACCTGGTACCTGTTCATCATCCGTATTTTAAAGAAAGCTTAATTCATCACACCTAATGTGAAATAGTAAAGTGCTGATTATTCAAGAATAATTATTTACAAAATGACTTCTACAGAGTATTTTATAATCCTCATAGCGCTTTTAGTATTCATTGTTGTTTTTCAGATTTCTAAGGCAAGTGAGTACGTTTCAGTTTTGAAAGGCGAGAAGAAAGCCCTTGAACAAAACAATCGTATCAATGCATTTTTGATGCTGGTATTTTTAGTTGTTGGGCTTATTGCGGCCTGGTGGTGTAATCATCTTTTATATGATAAGACGCTGCTTGGACTTCCCGCTGCATCAGATCACGGGGAGAATATTGACAAGATGCTTTGGATTACCCTGATCATTACCGGCATCGTTTTTTTTATTACTCAAATTTTACTTTTTTGGTTTGCATATCGCTATCAGGCATCCGAAAAACGAAAGGCATATTATTATCCGCATAATAATAAATTGGAATTGTTGTGGACGGTTATTCCGGCACTTACGTTAACCGTTTTGGTGGCTTTTGGCTTGTACTATTGGTTTAAGATTACCGGAGAAGCACCCAAGAATGCTGCGGAAGTGGAGATTACCGGGCATCAGTTCGGCTGGGAGTATCGTTACCCCGGAAAAGATAAAGTGTTAGGACGCCAGCATTTTAAACTGGTGGACGCAGCAAAGAACAACCCATTGGGACAGGATTGGAAAGATGCAGCAAACCATGACGACCTGCATCCTACGGAGATGCACTTAGTGGTTAATAAACCGGTAAAGTTGATTATTCGCTCACAAGATGTAATTCATGATGTAGGGTTACCCCATTTTCGCCTGAAGATGGATGCGGTTCCGGGTATCCCCACCACACTTTGGTTTACCCCAAAATACACCACTGAGGAAATGAAGAAGATTACCGGTAATGAGAATTTTGTATATGAAATTGCCTGTGATCAGATGTGTGGCGTTGGGCATTACTCTATGAGAGGAGTAATTGTAGTAGAAACCCAGGAGGAGTATAATAAATGGGCTGCCACGCAAAAGCCACAGTTTCTGACGGCTTATCCGAGTGGTGTTGTTCCCGCTGATAACGCTGCTTCCGGCACTGCGGCTCCTGCGTCCGAATCTCAACCGGTGGCTTTGGCCGGAGAGTAATAATGCTTAACTGAATTTAGAAATTTGTTGAATAGTAAAATATTTTCATAATGAGTAACGAAGCTGCAATTCATCCTGGTGTTATTTCGCATGGGTTTCAGGAACATCAGGAGGCACACCATCATCACGAGAGTTTTATTACTAAATATATTTTTAGTCAGGATCATAAGATGATTGCCAAGCAATACCTGATTACGGGTATGGTTTGGGCGTTCATTGGTGGTCTGATGTCGGTTTTATTCAGAATTCAATTAGGTTATCCGGAAGCTACGCTTCCCTGGCTGGAAGATATTTTTGGACATTGGGCTAAAGGCGGTAAAATTTCTCCTGAGTTTTACTACGCGCTGGTAACCATGCATGGCACGATACTGATATTCTTCGTTTTGACGGCTGGTTTGTCGGGAACATTCGCCAATTTCCTCATCCCGTTTCAGGTGGGTGCAAGGGATATGGCTTCGCCGTTTATGAATATGCTTTCTTACTGGTTCTTTGTATTGTCCAGTATCATCATGTTGTCTTCATTGTTTATTCAAACCGGACCTGCAGCGGGAGGGTGGACGGTATATCCACCGCTAAGTGCTTTGGGGGATGCTTCTATTGGATCTAAAACGGGGATGGATTTGTGGCTGATTAGTATGGCATTATTTGTGGTTTCGCAATTGCTCGCGGGGCTGAACTATGTTTCTACCATACTGAACATGCGTACCAAAGGGATGACGATGACCAGGTTGCCCTTAACTGTTTGGGGACTTTTTTTTACAGCCATATTGGGATTATTATCCTTCCCGGTTCTTTTGTCCGGGTTTATCCTGTTGCTGTTTGATCGCCATTTGGGAACCAGCTTTTATTTATCTGATATTGTTATTGCCGGAAAGATACTTCCCAATGAAGGAGGAAGTTCCATTTTGTATCAACATCTGTTTTGGTTCCTGGGACACCCGGAAGTGTATATCATCATTTTGCCTACCATGGGTATTGTGTCGGAAATTATGTCTATCAATTCCCGGAAGCCGATTTTTGGATATACAGCCATGGTGGCTTCGTTGTTTGCGATTGCGGTATTGTCGTTCCTGGTATGGGCGCATCACATGTTTGTAACCGGTATGAATCCATTCCTGGGTTCGGTATTTGTGCTGCTTACCCTGTTGATCGCGGTACCTTCGTCTATCAAAGTGTTTAACTGGCTTACTACATTATGGAGGGGTAATATCCGATTTACAGTGGGGATGTTGTTCAGTATCGGATTTGTGAGCAACTTCATTTCCGGCGGGTTAACCGGTATATGGGTGGGAAATTCCACTATTGACATTCATGTGCACGATACCTATTTTAATATTGCGCATTTTCATATTGTAATGGGTGTGTCTGCCTTTATGGGCATGTTCGCAGGGGTGTATCACTGGTTTCCAAAAATGTATGGCCGTTATATGAATAACACCATGGGGTATATTCATTTCTGGGTTACGTTGGTTTGCGCTTATGTAATTTTCTGGCCAATGCATTACGAGGGACTGGCAGGTATGCCTCGTCGCTATTACGATTATTCTACCTGGGAGTCTTTTAAGCAGTTTGTGGAGTTAAATAGAGTAATCAGCTTTGCGGCTTTCGTGTCCTTCATGGCACAGATTCTGTTTTTGTTTAACTTCTTTTATTCCATTTTTAAAGGACGGAAGGTTACTACGAAGAATCCATGGGGTGCTACAACGCTGGAATGGACTACCCCAATCAGGCCGGGACATGGAAACTGGCCGGGTGAGATTCCGGAAGTACATCGCTGGCCATATGATTATGGTAAAGACGGTGTAGACTTTATTTCGCAAACGGAGCCAGTGTCAAAGAATGAGTCCGGAGGGCATTAACAGTTTTGGTATTTGACTGGCATAGCGGCGCTTTTTGCGCTGATAAAATTTAGATTTTTGAAAGTGAGGGAAACAATTGAAAGTGGGCATTTTTCGGGTTGGGGTATAGTCAGGAGTAAGTGCAAAGACTATATGCAACTCATTAAATTCACGCTTAATCTTACGGTAGTATTTTCAAGCGTGATCAGTTATTTACTCGCGCCGAATATTACTTTTAATTTTTTATCAGTTCTTTTATTGTTCATAGGTGGCGTATTGATTACCGGTTCAGCTAACGCTATTAATCAGATATCGGAAAAAGAAACCGATGCTTTGATGAAGCGAACAGCAAAACGCCCTGTTGCTAGTGGGAGGATGAGTGTGTCTGAAGCATCAGCGTTTGCGGTGGTGTCGGCGGTTATCGGTACCATGATCATGGGCTATTGGTTTAACTGGGCCTCGGCTTTGTTGGGATTATTCAGCCTCTTCCTGTACGGATTTATTTATACACCCTTAAAAAGGGTGCATTCGGTTTCCGTACTGGTGGGTGCCATACCCGGTGCTTTACCCTGCCTCATTGGTTGGGTAGCTGCTACTGATGGGTGGAGCGCCGGTGGCTGGGTGTTGTTTGCCATTCAGTTTATATGGCAGTTTCCCCATTTTTGGGCAATTGCCTGGGTGGCGCATAAAGATTATAGTGCAGCAGGGTTTAAGCTGATGCCTTCGGATGCCGGGCCAACAAAATATTCAGCAATTCAGGCAATTATCTATTCGCTGCTTATGTTACCGGTGGGTGTGATGCCTTATCTTTTACACATGAGCGGGCTGGTGAGCCTGGTAATTGTTGCGATGGCGAACTTGTTTATGGTGTGGCAGTGTATAAGGCTGTATCGCGAAATGAATGTGAAAGCCGCACGAAGAGTAATGTTCAGTTCCTATATTTATTTACCTATTGTGTTGTTGAGTTTGCTTGCTGATAAGATGGCAGGTGTGTAAACAATAAAGGTGTTTAGTTGATGAAAAGCAGAGTTTGTTTTTGAAAATTTGAACTAATGGTTGACATGATGAGTGCGCAGCAGAACAGAATACATCCGTACAAGTTTAATTTGTGGTTGGGGCTTGCAGGGATCATAATGATGTTTGCAGGGTTGACAAGTGCATATATCGTTAAAAGAAGCCAGCCGGGGTGGGAGAGTTTCACGCTGCCAATGGTGTTTGTGTTCTCCACCTTGATGATTATCGTGAGCAGCGTAACTATTCAGATGGCGTTGAAAGCGTTTAGAGCGCATAGAATGGAGCGATACAGGTTGTTTATGGCGCTGACCGTGTTTTTGGGTGTGTTGTTTATCGTTCTTCAGGTAGTGGGATTCTTCCGCCTGCAGGAAATGGGTATGAAGATGGTGGGGATGGGATCAAACCCTGCGTATTCGTTTGTATTGGCTATTGCAGGTTTGCATATTGTGCATGTGCTGGGAGGTATAGTGGCATTACTGATAATACTTGCGAAAGCATTTAGTACCCAAAAACGAAATTATGATAGTGTGCCTGTGGAGATTGTGACAACTTACTGGCATTTTGTGGATATTCTTTGGGTTTATATTTTCCTGTTTTTTCAATTATTGCATTAACAGTCATTAAACTGAGCATTTAAAATAAAATTTTTTTACATGGCTACACACATACCAGCCGGATATAAATGGTGGACGGGAGGTAAGAGTCCATATAATTTGAGCTACGGAAAACTCATGATGTGGATATTTCTGATGAGTGACACATTTACGTTTGCTGCGTTGCTGATCTCTTATGGTACGATACGCGTAAGCAGCAACTATTGGCCAGACCCCAACTATGTGTTCAATACGTTTCCTTTTATGGGAGATGCAAATTTGCCCCTTGCATTTGTGAGCCTAATGACTTTTATCCTGATCATGAGCTCCGTTACCATGGTGCTTGCAGTGCATGAAGGTCATAAAATGAACAGAAGAGGGGTGGAGAAATGGTTGTTATGGACAATTCTCGGAGGGCTTATGTTTTTGGGTTGTCAGGCTTGGGAATGGACGCACCTCATAACTCATGTGCATCCGGTGCTGATTGATGGACAAATTAAGGAGATCGGTGCTACAATCAGTCAGAATCATTTTGGAGCGGCAGTTCCCGGACTAATGCATGAGGGTCATCAGGTTCATCTTCCCGGGCCGGTAGGATTTGGTAATTTCTTTTTCGGTATTACGGGTTTTCATGGCTTCCATGTAACTACCGGAGTGCTTTTGAATGTGCTCATGTATTTTTGGGTTCGCAATGGGCGCTTCGACCGTTTAGGACATTATGAAATGGTAGAAAAGGCTGGTCTTTATTGGCATTTTGTGGATCTGGTGTGGGTATTCGTATTCCTTTGTTTTTACCTTATCTAACGTAATCAAAAAAAATAAAAGTATTTATAGCGTATGGAACAAGCAATTCATCCAACAGCCATAACACCCGAAATTACTTTTCCGCATGAGCCGGCGGCTAACACAAAGCGAATCTGGAAAACATTTTGGATTTTACTCATCCTCACTATTGCTGAGCTTGCCCTGGGTTTATCGCATTATATTTTCCATGTGGAAGGTTGGTTACTATTGTTCCTGAAAGGAGGGATGATTATTTTTTCGGTGTTTAAAGCGATTTATATCGTATCAATATTTATGCACTTTAGCGATGAGGTAAAACCGTTCAGGCTTACGATTTTGATACCGCTGATTTCATTTATCTGGTTTATTCTGGCTTTCCTCTGGGACGGCACATCGTACAGAAACCTGCGCAACAGGTACAACGGGCCTCCTGCCGCTGTTGAGCAACCGGCTCCTCATAAAGCACAAAAGCCAGGTGCGTTAGACTAAAGAGTGACAATTCAGAAATTAATAATCCTTTTTCTCGCCATTACCTTCCAGGTAGTGGCGATTTTATTTTCGGTTACTACATGAGCAGTATCATACAACGCAACGGTAGGGCAAATGTGTACCGGCACACCATACAGCACGTCTCCCAAACAGTAAGCTGTAGCATCTGCCACCTTTAATACCAGGTGTTCTTCACTTTGTCCTGTAGGAACCGCATCGGGTGCATTCAGAAAATGCACCCGGGGCAATGGATTTTCGGCTGCAACAGATTTGTGACCAAGATCTGTACACAGCGTTTGTTCATCAATAATAGAGATTACTCTGGTGATAACTAAAGCGGCATATTCAAAGGGCTCATCAGGAAGAAGGTGTTTATATCCCCAGTCGGAAAAAACAAAGGTTCCCGGACTGCATTCCACATCCTTTCTTTGTGCATGCGTGGGAAAAGTTGGGGTACCTCCCACAATAATTTTTAGGTTAGATTGATTTTGTTCTTCAAATTTTTGCTTTAGCCGCCAAACCTGTTGAAATGCTTCGTCACTCTTTTGCCTGCGGCTCACAATATCCGTATCTCGGATATGACCATCATATGCGTGTAAACCAACCAGCGTTACATTTTGCAAGGACTGAATATACGCTGCCAGTGCCAATGCTTTTAGTGGTGCTGCTCCGGTTCTGTTCATTCCAGTGTTCAAATCAATATACACACCTATTTTGATACCATTTGCTTTGGCTGTGTTATTTATATGGCTGGCGCCTTCTTCGCTGTCTGTTAAACAGGCAAATTGCACGGAGGGGAAGGCTTTAATAAGATGAGCGAACCTATTGGTTTTTGGGCCAACCGGCTGATAAGCTAAAACGATATCGGGAGCGTTGATGGTGGCCAGCATTTCTGCTTCGGCAATGGTGGCGCACTTGAACCGGGTAATGCCTTCGTCCATCATCATGCCGCATACCTCCGCTATTTTGTTTGTTTTTACGTGCGGCCGCAACATGGCGATATCAGGTACCATACCAATAGCCTGCCGGATGTTTTGAATGATCCGGTCTTTATAAAGCAATAACGCCGGAGAATCAATCCCCTCAATATTTTCAACCTGGTACCATTCTGCCATTGTATCATTCGGTTGCTGCATATTCAATTTATTGAACGAGTTCAAAAATGGCTTCTATCTCCACCGGTATATTGCCCGGAAGTGAGCCCATCCCAACCGCGCTTCGTACGCCAACACCATTTTCATCGCCCCAAACAGCGGCAAACAATTCACTGCAACCGTTAATTACATAGGGTTGTTTTTCAAACTCGGGTACACAGTTAACCATGCCGAGCACTTTTATTACTCTGCGAATATTATCAAGACTGCCGATGTGAGATTTGATCGTTGCAAGCATGGTAAGTCCAACCTGCCTTGCGGCCAGTTTGCCTTGCTCCTCATCCATATCTGTTCCTATTCGGCCTTTGATCAGGCTCTGATCTTCAAGCACCGGACCGTGTCCCGAAAGGTATAATAAATTTCCTGTTATAAGGCTGGGTTTATACACACCCATAGGCTTTGGCGCTGGCGGTAGTGTGAGCCCTAACCGTGTCAGTCTTTCTTCTGCAGTTCCGTCTTGCATAGTTTTTTTTAGTTTCTACAAATATATTCATCAATTGCGTGAAACGTTCAAGGAAAGAAACTTTAGTGCATACATCATAGCGACGGACCGAAGTGGGGAGCCCGCATTACGGCCTGATTATTTCCATTTTCTTCAATCCTGAATAAAAACGGGTTGCGGAAATTCTGCCGATCATAATGTTACCCGTATTTTGACAGGAAATTGCTGCTACAATAGCTCCCCGGGATTTTGCAGTACCTTTCAGCGCTACGGCAAAGCGTGCAGAGTTTAGCGCATGGCATACCGAAAATCCCGACATTGTAAGGCGTTACGAGAATGTGCGATTCGGGTAATAGACCTTTCCTGGCTGCTTTGTAGTCAACAGTGAATTTAGGGGTTGTAGGGATAAAAAAAACACCGTGAAGAATCACGGCGTCTCCTATATACTTAAACTCCAAAAATTTTAAAAATACACCGTGAAGAATCACGGCGTCTCTAATACTTAAAACTCCAAAACAAAATTGATGAGCGTTCGCCGGTAACTGCATCACGCTCATTTGGGTAAAGTGCATTATTTCGAAAGCTGTCCATACGGGTAGCTTATTTTTTCATTTTTAATTTTGTCATTACCAGTTGTCCAATTTTTTCTCCCTGTTCTTCCGCTTTGATAATAGAATTACGGTAGTGAATTCCACCATAGAAGCGACTAATACCAGCTTCTTTTGCGGCCTCGCGGGGTGATTTGAATTCCCTGTCCGGCCAACCCCAGGCTCGTTCTGTTGTATCCCGAAATGGTGTATTGTCTCCATAAATGGTGGTTAACACCGAAGCGGCAGCCGTGGAGATTATGGCATGTCCGCTGGTGTATTCCGGGAATGGTGGTGTTTGCAAGAGGGGTTTCCAGTCTTCATCCATGTACCTATTAATAAAGGTTTCAGGACGAATAAGGTTCCACTCATATTTCATGTCCCAGCAGGAAATAAAGGCATCCATCACTGCAAATGAAACCGTAGTATAGTTATAAACCGTTTCGTCAAAATCCACATTTTTGTTCTTCGCTATAATGCCGGTAATGCCCATCCAGTGTCCACCGGGTGTCATGGCTTTGGTAGCGAACATTACGTGTCCGGCCACATTCATCTTAAAACCATTACAGTCCCAAAAATTAGCTATCGCAGCTTGTTCTTCAGTCAGGTTTTTTCCGGTAAGATAAACCTCCTGTACCCCTTTATAAAAAGCACTGTTGGTGTCTTTGCTAAAGTCAGGTGGTGGAGGTGCAATAAACTGTTCAGCGCTATCCATCACAATGGTTCTTATCGTTCTCCAGTGGGGTTCAACGGCCTGGAAATATCCCGGAGGAGTTGGCACCCATTTTCCTTCGTCGTTTGGAATGGTATATTTTGTGGCCGAGCGGGTTTGGGCATAGTTGTCTTTTTTGCTCCATGCCAGTACGTGACGCGCAACGGTATCTGCGTATTGAACTGAGTTGTTGTACATATCGGCAGGCATGCCGTGATCTTTCGCCAGACGATGCAAAGAATCAATGATAGCGGCGGTTGTTTCTTTCGAAAACGTAAGGGCTTCACCTACCTGCATCAAAGCTAACGCAGCCGCAAACTGGTACTGAATTGGCTGTTCGGCCGGTGGTGCCGGTACTTGTTTCCAGTCTTTTATCTGCCCGTCAAGCGTATTGTACTTTGGGTTGTTGTGCGCTATCACCTCATAAGCGGCCAAATGTCCATAGGCATATATCCGGCTGGCAACCGGAGGGGTGAAAATATCGTAAGTTATTACTTCTGTAAGCTGGTCGGTAATCTTGCTATACAAAAGTGGATTCTTAAAAACCTGCTCGTAATCGTTACTGGTATTACAAGCCTGTAATAGAATTGAACCCAATGCAAAAAAACGGATGAACTTTTTCATGTTCTTGAAAACAGGTCTAAAAAACTGTGTAAACAGAGACTGTAGAATTTAAGCAGATCTTTACCATCAAATGGTGGCAGTCCGCGTTTTACTTCTACTCCCGAATGCGTACAGCTATTGGGTATTCCCGCATAGCTTGATACCACCCGGATGAAAAATATCTCAATAAAATGAGTTAGGATGTAAAGGAAAAAAGTAAATCGGGGGGTTGCCAGGGAGAACCGGTAGTTACAGAAATAAGAGGTGCCGGCGAAGGATAATGATAGACCACCCTGCCGGTTTCAAGAAACACACGATATTCTTCATTCTCCTGGCAGATATAATCACCACCGGATAAAGAAAAAGAAATAGTTGTATGTGTTGAATGGGTATTGGCCGCTTCTTTTTGCAAATCGTTCACTAAGCTAAAAAGTTCATCACGCGCAGTGCTCATCCTGGTCTTAATTTCGTTTGGAATGCATAGAAGAACAAGCGAGTCGTTGAAAATTTTACGTTTTACATATTTGTAATGAACGCCGTCAATGTCAATCTCACCGTCGTACCTTTCAAATTCGCTCCAGTTGTAATGGTACGGAAGGTTTATCGGAATTTTTACTTCTACCAGGTCTTCATCATCATATTGATGAAAGTCTAATTTTGCTTCCAATTTTTCATTGCCTTGTGTTTCCCATAACTGCAATAACGCCCTGTAGCCAAAAAGGTTAAAGACGAAAATAACAATCAGAAATATGGAAATCAACTTTCGCAAAGTCAAAACAATTAGTGCACAATTCAACTGAGTAGCACCGCAATATAGTTCTATTTTATCGAAACGCGACCCGGTATTATTTCGGAAAATTTCAGAAAAGTGTTATCTGGCAGCTATTACACTAATTTCTACATTCACATTTTTGGGTAATTGCTTCACGGCCACCGTTTCCCTGGCAGGAAAATCTCCCGAAAAATAGCTGCCATACACTTCATTTACTACGGTAAACAAACTCATGTCGGACAGGAAGATGGTGGTTTTTACAACATGCGTAAAGCTTAAACCCGCTTCAGTCAAAATAGCTTCCAGGTTCCGCATTACCTGGGTGGTTTCGCTTGCCGCGTCTTTGGTTTCCAGTATTCCTGTGTCAGGATTAATCCCAATTTGCCCGGATACAAATAACAGATTTCCCGTCATTACCGACTGGCTATATGGGCCAATGGGTGCCGGGGCCTTTTTGGTATTGATTATCGTTTTACTCATCTAAAATTGTATAGGATGATAAAAAAGCAAAGTTAACCAATATACCAGCCTATTTTTGCGAAAAGTGAAATGTAATGGCAATAGTGCTACATATTGATACGGCGCTGGATAGGGCATTTGTAGGGTTGTCGCGGGATGGTAAACTTTTGAAAGAACTCGGCAATTCGGTGCAGAATAAACATGCTGCTTTTGTGCAGCAGGCAATACAGGAACTATTATATACACTGGGGATATCCTTTTCGGAGGTTGATGCAATTGGCGTTACATCCGGGCCGGGCTCCTACACGGGTTTGCGTATTGGTATGGCGAGCGCAAAGGGAATTTGTTTTGCGTTAGGCAAACCACTGCTGGCAGTAAGTACCCTTGCAGTAATGGTTGCAGCGGCCGTTGAAACCTATCCGGATTTTGATTTGTATGCTCCGATGATTGATGCGAGAAGGGAGGAAGTATATACCGCATTGTTTAGTACACCGGATAAACCGGTGCTGGCTCCTCACGCTGCTGTGCTGAGGAGAGATTTGTTTGCCACGTACGAAGGAGCAGGTAAAATCCTTTGTTTCGGAAACGGAGCAGATAAATGGAATAAGAGATTTACGAACCTGAAAAACATTCAATTCGGTGATGTCGCATATAATGGTAATCACTTAGGTCGGGTATTTTTTAGTGCCTTTACAAACAAACAGTTTTGTGATCTGGCGTATTCGGAACCCTTATATGTAAAAGATTTTTTTTCAGGGCAGGAAAAAACGGTGTTGTAGGCTGCACCTACATTTTTATTACTTTAACAGGTGGTGCCGCTTTATTTGTATTTTCAGTTATATCTTTGCATTTGATACATTAATGATTAAATTTTAAAGTTATTATTCCTATGACTGGCCTTACAAATCCATACACAATGGTGTTGAGCGGATCGGTGCAGGAGCACGCGACCGAATTAAGGATTGATTTTTTGAATGTTAAAAAAGCAGCTCTTATTCTCAGGGCGCTTAATCACAAGCTGAGACAGCAAATGATTCAATTGCTGGATGAAAAGCAAAAAATGACGGTTACTGAATTGTACGTGCAGTTGAGGCTTGAACAATCTGTTGCTTCGCAGCATTTAGCCATTTTACGAAGAGCCGGTATGGTAAGCACAACCCGCGAAGGGAAATTCATATATTATTCAGTAAATCATAAACGCCTCACTGAAATCTACCAATTCGTAGAGCAATTATTAAGTTAATCCCTACCATTTAGTTACGAACGGTTGATGGGTAAATGACATCAACCGTTTTCCTTTCACCCCGGTTTACGAATATGTCCGATCGTATCTTTTCAAACTTTACAGGCTTTACCCCCGGTCAGCTGCACAAATTAATCCTGAAGGATCAGCAACTTGTTATGGTGGATACCCGCAGTGCAGTTGATTTTACCGAAGGGTTTATTCCGGGTGCTTTATTTTTAGGTATAGAAGGACGTTTTGTTGAATGGGCTCTTAATCTTTTATCTGCCGATACCCCGATATGCCTCGTTACTTCTGCAGGAAAAGAAACGTATTGTGCCGGATTACTCAGAGATGCGGGGTTTACCCATGTGGTGGGCTTCCTTGAGGGTGGTTTTGAAGCATGGAAAGATTTTGGCGGAACTACCGATATGATAATTAATATTGACGCCGGTGAGTTAGCCATGGATATACCTTTTGATGAAAACCTCGTAATTGTTGACATCCGTCGTCCGGTAGAATACGCCGAAGGTCATGTGCAGTATGCGTTAAATCTTCCCCTGGATGAAATGAAAGATCCGGTTAATATCGCCAACCTTAATGAAAAGGATAATCTTTACCTGCATTGTGCATCAGGATACCGGAGTGTAATTGCAGCGTCTTTACTCAAAATACAAGGTTATCACAACATACGGAACATTACCGGCGGATGGGAATCCATAAAGCATACAAAAGGAATTACTGCTGTTAAAGAGCCCGGTGCCCTGAATTAGGTTGCCGGTCTGCTGTTTTCAGGTTATCATGCCTGCAAGTTACAGAGTTCCCAAAACCTCATTTTTCCTGCATTGGGCAACCTGTAAATTATTCGGTAAGTCCGCCTTTTCCCTGATATAACTTTATCGCCCCGTCTAATTTAACTTCCAATACAGTCATGTATTCATCCGTTACTTTTTCCGGAATATCATCAATATACACCAGCCCGGGTACAGGACTCCAGGAAATTTTGCCCACAATTTTATGAGTTAACAACTGATCCGTACCGATTACGGAAATACTTTTGATAGTATTATAGAGCCCTTTTATTACCAGTTTTCCGGTATTATGTGCCGGTACAAAGAGAAAGAGCGTGTTTGAATCTTTTGAGAGTGTGCTCGGTCCATAAAAATGCCCGGGGGACAAACCCGCTTTTGTGCCAAAAATAGCAGATTCGTGTTTTTGAGTCCACTTGCCCAGTTCGTTTAGCAAGTGCACCTGCTGGGTTGGGATCCACCCGTCTTCCCGTGGACCAATATCAAAAAGGAGATTTCCTCCATTGCTTATTACATCGGCAAAAATCGTTATCAGTTCGTAGGGTGTTTTATAAGCACTGTCATCCGGATGGTAGCCCCAGTTGTTATTGGAAGTCATGCAGAGTTCCCAGGGCTGGAGCGTTGGGCGGGTTATAGGAAAATTTTGTTCAGGCGTTGCATAATCGCCATATCCGGCTAACCGCCCGTTGATAATAGCGTTGGGGTTATGCGCCAGGATCATCTCCCTCGCTTTTTTTGCCTGCCATTCGGCAGCACTGTGTTCCCAATCGCCATCAAACCAAAATAAATCGGGATTGAATTGCTGGCTGAGCTCTTTGATTTGAGTTTGATAAAATGTAAGGTACCTTTTCCATCGGGCAGAATCATTTTTAATCTGGTAGCGGCTGCTGTCTTTTAAAAATCCGGGATAATCCTGATGGCTCCAGTCTAATAGCGAAAAGTACGCGCCTGCTTTAATGCCTTCCCTGCGCAGAGCGGCAAAAAACGGTGTTATTACATCGCGTCTTGCCGGCGTTAATTTTGCCGTACTCATGTTATTGGTTTTCGTATCCCATAATGCAATACCATCATGATGTTTGGTGGTGATTACTGCATACCTGGCACCTGAAGATTTTATCAGTTGCGCCCACGCTTCAGGGTTATAGTTTTTTGCAGTAAACCCATTCAGTTGTTTCATATAGTCTGCATAAGACATTTTTCTGTTGTGAAACGACCAGCTTTCATCTACCCCATCTACTGAGTAAATACCCCAATGGATGAAAATTCCAAGTTTGGCATCCTCAAACCATTGCATTTTATCTGATGGGTCGCTTGTTACGATTTGTGCCTTCGCAAAGCCACCGGCTAAGAAGAAGAGCATAGCGGAAATAATTGGACGAAGCATGTGTATCAGTTTTAGGTTTATCTCGAAGGCAAATATCTTCATTTTGTTGGCTTCAGATTGCAATAAATTAAACAATGTTTTTTTTAATTTCAAGAATTGGCAAATACATTTTGTTTTTTATAAAAAAGTTTACTTTCTTTAACATATATTTTATTTAAAGTTAACTTTATTTTATAGATAATGGCTGGAAAGTCGCAATGGTATCGAAGGAGAATTATCAATCATCTTTATTTCTCGAAGATGCTTTCCTGCGCCGAATTGAGTGAAAAGATAGAGAAAAGCCTGTCGTTGACTACTAAGATATTAAACGAACTTTTATCAGAGGGTGACGTGGTTGAAACGGGTCATGCCCCTTCCAGTGGGGGAAGGCGTCCTCAGATGTACGCCCTCAAACCGGACATCATGTACGCTGTGTCGGTAGCAATGGA
>JADZFY010000406.1 GCA_020854215.1 Chitinophagaceae bacterium
AATTCTAACCACATCGCAAAAACTTTCTACGGGAGTTGATGCACGGAACATTCGGAATATCGTTTTGCTTCGTCCTGTCAATTCAATGATTGAGTTTAAACAAATCGTTGGGCGTGGCACACGCTTATTTGACGGCAAAGAGTTTTTTACCATTTACGACTTTGTAGATGCTTATAAACACTTTTCAGACCCCGAATGGGATGGAGAACCATTGGAAGAAGAACCTTGCAAAAAGTGCGGACAAAATCCGTGTGAATGCGAATACGTTCCGCCAAGACCTTGTCCTGTTTGCGGAGAAAGGCCCTGCGTTTGTAAAAAACAACCCCCACCACCTTGTGAGAAATGTGGTCAGCGACCTTGTGTGTGCAAGAAGAAAGTAAAAATCAAACTTAAAAACGGCAAGGAAAGAGAAATACAATCAATGATTTCCACATCTTTTTGGAGTGCGGACGGTAAACCCATTTCAGCAGAAGAGTTTTTGAATAATCTCTTTGGCGAGTTGCCTAAACTCTTCAAAGACGAAGAAGAATTGAGGAAACTGTGGAGCAACCCACTAACCCGAAAAACTTTGTTAGAGAATTTAGATGCAGCAGGTTTTCCAAAAGACGACTTACTGACTTTACAAAAGTTGGTAGATATGGAAAAAAGCGACTTGTATGATGTGTTGGAATACGTTTTTAATGGCGACTATATCGCAATGACAAGAGAAGCCAGAGCCAAAGCAGCCGAAGCGACAATCTTTGCCTTACTCAACGACAAACAAAAAGAGTTTATCACGTTCGTATTGAGCAAATACATTGAAACAGGTGTGGACGAACTCGACCAAGAGAAACTACCAATCTTGCTGACAAACAAGTATCAATCATTGGAAGATGCCAAAGAAATTTTGGGAGACGTGGCAAACATCAGCCGGCTGTTTATAGAATTTCAAGAACATCTTTACAAACAGAAAGCAGCGTAATGACAGGACAACAACATATAGCCAACGCACAGAAGTCATTCACATTGGCAAGCCGAACAAGCCAACACACAGACCAAAGCTTGCCAAAGAGTATGCCTGCCCCAACGGAAGAGAAAATTCAAAATATTTTTCCTGCCCTTCAAAAAAAATTAAAACACCCGACACGCAAACCAACTCGACAATGACAATGGTTCACAAGGACAGACGACAAGAACCACTGACTATAACATGGTACCTAAACCGTTAGCCAATTTGAAATCCCGGAGAGAAATTACCCTGACTTATTCTCCGAATGGAAGCATCAATTTTTCCAACTCAAAATTTGGAATGATTTTGATTCTGACTGTAAGACCAGTTGGGGCATTCTTCTGCTGCTGACCTGGATGAATTGGTTTTGTTATGACATACGGAGCAACTTCAGGAGAAAACTTCAAGACAACTTCCTGCGACCCGACCCCTTCAGGACGGGTAACAGCCACTAAATCGAAAAAGTACTTTTTCCAACCGGCCGTTGACCGCGTGTATTTCCGGGTAGTTTCAGACAATGGCTCCATTCGATCTAAAGCTAAATTCCAATACTGAACCTGATTGAATTAAGCCAAAACAAACCACCCGCCGCGGCGGGTGGTTTGTTCCTATCGGTTACCCCAACCTTGCTGGGAGCTATTCACAGCTAATCCCTTCGGGCTATAATACAACAGCCCGGCATCTCCGTTGATGTAAATCGAGGCAGGCAAATTTTTAAACAGCCGACATTGGAACCGGAAAGCAAAAAAGGGACTAAATTGTGTGTTGAAAAAATATCCAGCTATGATCCGGACAGTCTTTGTTATATCGGCTTTTATTTCAGGTATCGTGCCCGTAACAATGCAGCAGCAGCAAGGCAATCAGGCGTACAGTTTTAATTCAAGTGTTTGGAGTAATAAGTTTCCAAAACATGCGCAGAATTTCGGCGATACAGCGATGGCTTTCCGTACAGATACCATCGTCAACTTATCTGCACTTATCCGGTCTGGTGCAACACTGCGAAAAGTATCTGATCAGTTTCGTTTTACAGAAGGGCCGGCAGCAGATAAAAAAGGAAATATATTTTTCACCGATCAGCCCAATGATAAAATATGGAAATATGATACAGAAGGAAATTTATCGGTATTCATGGACAAATCCGGACGAGCCAATGGTTTGTATTTCGATCGCCAGGGCAACCTGATTGCCTGTGCAGATGAAAACAGTGAGTTGTGGTCTATCAGCCCGGATAAAAAAGTAACCATATTGCTTAAAAATTTTAACGGTATTCGGTTCAATGGGCCGAATGATTTATGGATTGATAGAAAAGGCGGAATTTATTTTACCGATCCCTATTACCAGAGAGATTACTGGGAAAGAAAAAAACCGGATATGGATGGCCGTAAGTTGTATTATGTTGCAGCCGGAAAATCGGAAGCGGTGGTTGTGGATGATAATCTCGTTCAACCCAATGGCATTATCGGTTCACCCGATGGCAATTCGCTCTTTGTGGCAGATATCGGTGATAGCAAAACCTATAAATACCAGATCAACAAAGACGGCAGCCTTTTTAACCGGCAGCTTTTTGTTTCCCAGGGTTCCGATGGTATGACGCTCGACAGCAAAGGCAATCTCTATATTACCGGTAAGGGAGTAACGGTGTATGATCCATCGGGAAACAGGCTGGGTAATATCCCTGTGCCTTCCAACTGGGTAGGCAATGTATGTTTTGGAGGCAAAGACCGGAAGACCCTGTTCATCACCGCATCAGAATCTGTTTACACTTTGCAGATGCAGGTGAAGGGAGTGCGGTGAAATTAATCCCAGGCCGGGTAGGTATAGCACCCGTTGATTTGTCTCGTAACCTTACGCATTGTTTTTATTTTCGTACGGGACAAACACATTGTGAGATGAATATTATAAACCGATTATTCTTTACCGGTAGTTTTCTTTTTTTATTTTTTTATTCAAAAGCCACAGCACAGGAGAAGGGCAGTATACCATTCGTTCGCAAGATAAAGGATGTTGTCATCTATTACGATACGGCCTTTTATTCCTCCTTTCCCTCTGTAATCAAAAAGCCTAACGGCGAATTGCTCCTTGCTTTTCGCCGGGCGCCCAACCGAAAAATTTTTGGAGAAAAAGAGAACAACCATGTAGACATGAACAGCTATCTGGTAATGCTTCGCTCTGCTAACGGTGAAACATGGACGAAAATACCTGAACTTCTCTATGCACATCCTTTTGGCGGTTCGCAGGATCCCTGCCTGCTGCAACTGAACGATGGAACGATTTTATGTACCAGCTATGGCTGGCAGGATGTTCGTCCGGATGGTATCTCCAATTTAAAACAACCTTTTCTTGCTGCGGGTAATGCCGTTTTTTTGGGCGGTTACCTGCTGAGATCGGTGGATGGAGGAAGGTCGTGGCAGGGACCTTATTATCCTCCGCATATAAAACCTGAAATACACTATAATGCTTACGGACAGGGAGTACCTTCTTACAACAGGGGCGCGTTGTATGAAAGAAAAGACGGGAGTGTGTTATGGATTGTTGCCGCTAACCATAGCGCAGGCAAAACTTCAAATCATCTTCTTACCTCGTACGACAAAGGACTCACCTGGGAGTATACCGGTGAAGTGGCAAAGGATACTGCCGTGGGTTTCAATGAGGCATCGGTGATAGAAACGCCCAAAGGAGATATCGTGGGATTTTTAAGAACATCCAGGTTCAAAGATCAGGCGGTGATTGCCCGCTCAACCAACAGTGGAAAATCATTTCACTGGCAGTCAATGGGTTTTCAGGGGCATCCCCTCAACGCATTACGATTGCCGGACAATCGTGTGCTGCTTACCTACGGATACCGTCATAAACCATTCGGTATTCGTGCCCGCATACTGAATGCGGAGTGTACCGATTTTAAAACCGCCCCTGAAATAGTGTTAAGAGAAGATGCAGGCACCGGCGATATCGGATACACCTGGCCGGTACAATTGGATAAAGATCGTGTGCTGGTTGTATATTACTTTAATAAAGATAACGGGGTAAGGTATATTGCCGGAACCATATTGGAAATAAAAGCGGAATAACACGAGCTACAGTCCGGAGAAAGAAAATTGCTACCTGGTATTTGCGCCACCCGGATGAAACGGCAAAGAACAAGAAGAGTATGTAACCGCTAAGGGCGCAAAGGTGCTTGAGTTGGTGCAGAAAATGGGAGTTAGTTTTGATTCCCGGGAATGCAGGCGCTATTCCTTTTGCTTTCTATTTCATCATCTTTCTCAATGCAACAAGCGGGCATGCAACCGTGGTAAGGTAAATGGGGTTTTGCGTGTAACCCGATTTATTAAAACACTCATAAGGTGCGCCAAAACCACCTCCTTTTCTGTAATCATTTGTCTTTAGGTCTTCAATAAATTCATTGAACAAAGCAGTGGCTGAATGCGGGTCGGTTTGGTAGATGGCGTAGCAAACCCAGCCGGTTGGCGTACCCCAGTAAGCTCCGTTTTGATATTTATTTTTTGCAGCCAGAGATACGTCCCAGGCGGTAGTTTCATTAAAGTCATCCATAGTGAGGATATGCCGGATATTGCCTCTGTAACTCAGCGTGCCGGCTTTATAGGCATTGGCAAGCACAGTGGAAGCTTTTTTTAGATACTCTCCATCGAGAATTCCAAAATAAACAGCAAGCGCAGTTCCCCAAACATCGGGCTGTTTGCTTTTTCCGGTGGAGGCGAGCAGCATCCCTCTGTCATCCATAAATAAATCGGGTAGCACTTTTTTTATGGATGCAGCAATTTGTTGATAGACGTCCGCTTCTTTTTTTCTTCCGGCAAGTTGTAAAAGCTCAGCGAGTTCGTTAGCTGCCCGGTATTTAAGGATTGAAGTTAAGCAAAGGTTTCCCGTAATAGTAATCACATCTCTAAAGCCAAAATCAACCCCTCTGATCGCATCGGTAGCATATACAATATGATTGTTTGTATTGGACGGAGGCGTATGAAAGGCCGTCTTTAACCGGTCAAATAATCTTGTTCCATTCACTTCCTTCAATAATATATTAAGATCACCGGTATGTTTCACATAGTAGTAAGCCATATGAACAAAATAAAACTGATCACAATACGGCGATAACATTCCCCATTCGGGCGTTCCCTGACCTTCATAGCTGTATGTGCCGGGAAAGTAAATGGGTTTACTATCATCAATTCTAATATGATCAGCTATGGCTCCGGCAGGAACCAGGCTGCCGCCATTGGTAATCCAGCTCTGATCGCACTGAGTGGATGCCGTTAATAACAACATGTGCAACTGCTCTTCGTTTGAAACCATCCCGGTTTCAAGTGACATGGCGTAGTCACGAATCCAGAAGGAAGGGTAGGCGTTTCTTCCTCCGGGTCTTATCAGCGTTCCTCCGGTATGGTTGGAACCAATATCTTTTGAGATAAATTGTCCGGGATAAATGCGTGAAGCCTCCATAACGTCTCTGGTCATGCCTTCAAGGAAAGAAAGATCGTTAGCGCTGATGATTGTATTTCGCGTAAAGGTTTGAGCTGATGCTTCAGCAAGAAGCAATAACAGGCAAAATGCTGTCAATCGAATGCACTTCATTGCATAGTGTTTTGAGATGCGTACATATATTCTTATAAAAGAATAGGAAAATGAAATGAGTGCTGTTTCCATATAAGCAAATATAAACAGATGTAATATCAGATAATTTGAAAATGGCCCCCATCAATGCCGGAAAAAGCCGAAGTAATTTCAACCGGATTTACTGAAATGTCGTTGAATACTGTTAGGAGCCGGTTATGAACAGGAGTTATCACACATCATGAGACGGGAATATCTTCAATAACTTTAGTTGCCTGCTCAACTGGTTTCCGGAGATCTACTGAGTTTTTCCATCATTGGGTTTCTTACGGATTACCCCTGTATTTTTTAGAGCGCACAAAAAACGTCAATCTGCAAACGGTTAACCAAAACTCAAAAACTGTTAATGCATGAGTCAAATTCGTTCCCATTTGCCTTTGCCAAAAGAGAGTGCTTATTCCAGATGTCTGAGGTAGAATGTAAACACAAACCATAAAAAAACGAGCAATAGAAAAACTAAGTGGCAACAGGCACCACCGGGACAGGTATTCAAATTAACCGAATACCGATGGTTTAGTACCTGCGCAAATTAAAGATTTTCTTTTTGTCTTTTTATGCCGGTGAAACCAGCCGGACACCGCAGGATGGCTCAGGATAGCGCAGGATACTTCACGTAAAAAATTTGCTTCAGAAGTTGTATTATAGCCGCTAAGTGTATTCACTTAGCCCCTGCTTTGTTTCAGTGCAGTATTGCATCTTAGCGTGTTGTATCTGATGCTGATGCTGATTTGTCTGCGTTAAATTCGACATGAGTTAAAATGGTAAAATGAATAATAAATATTCTTTCTGATTTACAGTGGAAATCCGATCATTTACGGGCTATATTTAGATTTATTATTTGAAAATCTCCCTGCCACAATCCACTTTTCCGGCGAGGGATTAATTTTTGAAAACCAAAACGAATGCTTATGGATGACTCACAGCCAGATTACACTCCAAGTGCCGAATTGAAGGCATCTACACTAAAGTATTCCCAAATTAACTTTTAACACTTTAAACGATTCTTGTATGAAGAAAAGATTTGAAAATCGCAGAAAGCATGTGCCTTTTTGTAGCTTGATCGTAAAAATTAAGCGCTGGTGTAAGTATTTTAAGTTACGCCTCCCGCCTACAGAATGCAAAAGAATCATTGCGTCTTTTTCAATGCTTTTTGTTGTAGCCGCCGCATGTGGTGAAGCTGTTGGTGATGAAAAAGCCAGAAATTATTTGACGTTGAACCATCGAGCACATCTCGATAAATCGAAATTCGCAATTGGTGAAATAAAAGGAAAAGTATCCAATAGCCTCGGAGAGCCAATGCACGGTGTTTCTGTTTCTCTGAAAGGAACGATGGTTGGTACTACCACGGATGAGAATGGCGCGTTCAGTATCAACGTACCGTCTGAGACAAGTGTTCTTATCGTGAGTTTCGTTGGTTATACTACGCAGGAGATAGTTGTGGGAACACGTTCAGAATTGGATATTCAATTAGTTGCCGCAGCCTCTACAGACCTGGACGATGTAGTGGTTATCGGATATGGAACGCGAAAAAAATCGGACCTGACCGGTGCAGTAGGCACTGTTAGGAGCGATGCGCTTACAGAAAGACCAGCCGCTTCTTTGAATCAAAATTTGTCCGGCCGTGTTACCGGGGTGGATGTGTCGTCCAATTCGGGAAGGCCTGGTGGACGGGCTAATCTTCGAATAAGGGGAGCTACGTCTATTAGTGTATCGAATAATCCTTTGTATGTGATGGATGGGGTAATTTTAAATTCAACAAGTCTGCAAAATGGAAGTTCTCCCATTGACTACATTAACCCCAACGATATAGCGTCAATTGAAGTATTGAAGGATGCATCGTCAACAGCTATTTACGGAGCTCGTGGTGCAAACGGTGTAATTCTTATAACAACCAAAAGAGGGTCGTCCGGAGGTGGAAAACTTACTTATGATGGTGACTTCAGTATTGGAGTTGCACCCAAAAAATTACCCGTGCTGAATGCAAAGGAATTTTTAGAGGTGGAAGAAACGGCATATGCTAATGCTCAAAAGTTTGATCCTGTGGGATGGGCATCAGGTACAAAATACGTTGATCCTCGCACTAAAAGAACGAATCCCAAATTGTTCGACTCCAACGGAAATCCTTTGTATGAAACAGATTGGCAAGACGAGAGTTTCCAGAAAGCATTTACACAGAATCATCAAATTAGTTTTGTGGGAGGTACGGATAAGGGGAGCTATGGCGCATACCTGAATCATAGAAACGAGAATGGCATCATTAAAGGCTCGTGGATTAAAAGGTACGCGGGCCGTTTTGTTTTTGATTCGCAAATAAAGAGTTGGTTGAAAGTTGGTGGCAGTTTGGGTTATACGGATCAAATAGACCGGCAGATTGATATATTAGGCGGTGGCGGGATAACCGTTATGCGCCAGGTAACAGAAGCCCTGCCGTTTATACCGGTAAAATACGATGATGGTTCCTGGGGGCGCAACAGGGACTACCCGGGGATGGAAGGTGGTGACAGCCCCCTGCGTGTTATAGAGGAACGAACCTACCTGTTGCGTACTCAAACCATGTTGGGAAGCATGTATTCTAATATCCGCTTAATGGAAGGACTGGAATTACGAACCACGCTCGGTACAAATGTTATTAACCAGCGTTTGGACAATTATAATGGTATTGACCTGCAGTATATCTCTTCCACAGGTAATGCCGTTGTAGTAAACAACAGGTTTAACTCCTGGCAGTTCGAAAACTATCTCACCTATAATAAAAGTTTCGGAATTCATTCTCTGAATGCTGTTGCCGGGCTGGCATGGCAGCATATTGACAGATATGAAGTGACTGCCAGAAGTCAAACCTATATTGATAATTTTTACAACGTTAACAATCTTGGTGCCGGTGCTGTAATTCAGGCGCCCGGATCCTTTGCAAATGCATATGGTATTAACTCCTATTTCGGCAGGATCAACTATACATTGCTGAATAAATATCTGGTGACATTTACAGGGAGACGTGACGGTTCTTCAAAATTCGGTTCCGATAATCGCTTCGCATTTTTCCCATCTGCTGCTTTAGCATGGAAGGTTACCGAAGAAGATTTCATGAAGGATCTTTCGATAATTTCCAATTTAAAACTCAGGTCAAGTTATGGTGAAACGGGTAATTCTGAAATTAATGCATACCAGGCTGACGAAATAATGGGAAATTATGAAGTCATTTTTGGCGGATCAAGGCAAATCGGAATAGGAGCTTCACGTATGGGTAACCGTGGTTTGAAATGGGAGAAAGTAAGACAGATTGACTTTGGATTAGAACTGGGACTCTTTGATAACCGCATCAATTTGGAATTGGATTGGTATAAAAAAACGGCTACGGATATGTTGTTAAGCGCACCGGTGCCAAGAAGCAGCGGATATAACGAAGTATCAATGAATATCGGAAGTATGGAGAATAAAGGTATTGAGGTGGCAGTGAACACAACGAATATCAGGAGCGAAAACTTTACCTGGAACACGCTGTTTAATATCTCTCTTAATAAAAATAAGGTGTTAGCCTTAACAGGAGGAAGCGACATTTATTCCGGCGCTACCGTTATTCGTGTTGGAGAACCGGTGGGGTCGTTTTTTGGAAGAGTACACCTCGGAACATGGGGTACGCATGAGGAGGCTGAAGCCCAAAAATACAAAATGCTTCCTGGTGATGTTAAGTATTTAGATCTAAATAAGGATGGCGTAATTAACGACAACGACCGGACAATAATTGGTAAAGGTATTCCTGACGGTTTCGGAAGTTTTATCAACACTTTTCAGTACAAAAACTGGTCGCTGATGATTGACCTTCAGTTTATGTATGGCAACGATGTACTTGACAGAAGCATACACTCGCTGGAGGACCGGCAGGGTATCGCAAATAGTTATAAAACGGTATTGAATGCATGGACGGAAGGAAATCAGAATACATCCATCGCGCAGATTCGTCCGATAAATGCTTATTACACTACAAACAATGATAGCCATAAAATCACTGACGCGTCTTTCCTGCGTGGACGAAATCTATTGTTGTCTTACGTATTTAACTCAGCAACGGTGTCGCGTTTAAAGCTTGATCGTTTGAGACTATTTGCTTCTGTTCAAAACTTTTTTGTTTCCACCAGGTACACAGGTTACGATCCTGAGGTATCGAACTCCGGCTCACCATTCGATCAGGGATTTGGATTATACGATTATCCTAAACCGAGAATTTTTATGGTTGGTGTTAATGTTGGTTTATAATTATTTCGAACGTAAAAACAATCCAAGATGAAAAAAAATACAAATAAATGGCTGCTGCTAATAGTTATAAGCAGCTTCATAATGGTAACAGGGTGTTCAAAATTCCTGGATGAGTCGGATCCTTCTAATTTTTCCACAGGAAGTTATTTTACCAAACCCGAGCATGCAAAGAGCTCGGTAAATTCGATATACGCAAGCATGCGTGATCCTATGAACAGTGGATTTGGCGGCGGAGCCTGGATGATGCTGGAGTTTGCTACCGGATTGGCGGGAACTGATCTTGGCCAGGCTGTAAACAGCTATTTTGTAAAAGACCTGACCAATACGGCCGACAATGGATACGGATTAACCATTTGGACGTCTTATTACAGGGGAATTGCAAATGCGAATGCTTCTATCAAGTACGTTCCCAATATTGTAATGGATGAAAATCAGAAAAAGCGTTTATTGGGAGAAGCCTATTTTTTAAGAGCCTGGTATTATTTTAATTTGGTGCAGATGTTTGGAAATATTCCGCTGGTTACGGAACCGGTTAATCTGCAATCAGAACAGTTAAGACCGACACAGGCTGCACCTGAAGAAATTTATACGCTAATAGTGAATGATTTGCAAACTGCAGAGCAATCAGGCCTTGCGTGGAAAGATGAAACGGGGCGGGTAAGTCTTGGAGCAGTTAAGTCGTTATTGGCTAAAGTATATTTAACCATGGCGGGTTTCCCTTTACAGAAAGGATTATCCCATTACACCCTTGCTTCGAATAAGGCAAAAGAGGTAATTGAATCGGGACAGTTTAAATTGTTTGACGACTATACCGATTTTAATAACACGGCAATGAAGAATAAGGAAGAGAACATTTTTATGATACAGTATTTGTCCGGTACGTTGGCAAGCAACTGGCAGGTGTCAATCGTTCCTTACAATAAAAATATCTCCAAATATTCTGATGAAACGGGTGGTATTTATGCTACAACTGCCTTTGCCCAGTCTTTTCAGCCCAATGACAAAAGAGCTAAGGAAAAAGAGTTCTTTTATACAACATATACCAACCAGGATAACCGGAACCTCGAAGTAGAGCTGGGTGGATATTTTATATATAAATATTTTGATAATGATGCACACCTGAATACTGCATCCAGTGGTATGAACTGGCCCGTTCTTCGTTATGCGGATGTTCTTTTGATATTTGCTGAGGCTTCAAACGAAGTAAGCGGTCCGGATTTGGAAGCCTATAACGCAGTAAATGCGATTCGCACCCGGGCAGAATTAACGGATTTATCAGGGTTAACAAAAGACCAGTTCAGAGAAGCGGTTTGGAAGGAACGCTGGTATGAGTTGTGTTTTGAGAATATCACGTGGTTTGACATGGTCAGATTACGCAAGGCCTTTAACGTATCTACTAAACAATTTGACGATTACGTTGGACACAAGTTTTCCTACGGTCCAACATTAACATCAAGGGAGCTGCTCTTTCCAATACCAACATCAGAAGTGCTTAATGGAAAACTTACTCAAAACGCAGGGTATTGATGATAGCCGACAGGGGATTGAGAAATGAGCTAATATCGTACAATAAAATAGCTGGTGCTGGTTAACAGGTATATTCAAAGTTTGATGCATTCGTCAAACTTTGAATATATCAAAAAAATCAATCATTCAGCATCTGTTTTGATTTCCAGCCCGCATTGTAATGGTCAAAAAAAACTTAAATGAGGGATGTTTATCAATAAGCTTTAACTTGAATGAGGAACGATAGTTTTGCATGGTTAACCTACGTTAAACGCACTGCTTTTATAAAAAAAGATAAACATATTTAAATGGGTTATGAACATGATTAAAAAGATCAATATCCTGGTGGTTGGTTATTTTGTAGTGTTGTTTTCGGTGGTTGCGCTATTCCCGGCTTGCGAATCAAAGAAGTCGGAGTTTATCAAACTTTCAAAACAAACCCACATTGCCCTCGTGGGCAACAACCTGGGCTCTCGAATGATGAACTTCGGGCATTTTGAAACAGAAATGCAGGTACGCTATCCCGATAGTATGTTGTATATCCGCAATTTTTGCGATGGGGGCAATACACCCGGATTCCGGCCTCATGCGGGGCGCAACAATCCATGGGCTTTTCCGGGTGCGGAAAAATTTCAGACAGAACTTGCCACCCCTTCGGGCAGTGAAGGGTTTTTTGAGTCGCCGGATGAGTGGCTTACCCACCATAAGGCAGATGTGATTATCGCATTTTTCGGCTACAACGAATCGTTTCAGGGAAAGGAGGGTTTGGAAAATTATAAAGCAGAATTGGATGCATTTGTCAAACATACTTTGAAACAACACTATAACGGGCATACCCAACCGCAAATCGCAATCGTATCGCCAATAGCATTTGAAGACCTGTCGGATAAATACGATCTTCCCAACGGAGTAAAGGAAAATGAAAATCTGCTATTGTACACCCGGGGCATGAAGGCTGTTGCAGATTCCAACCAGGTGCTTTTTGTGGATGCTTTTACTCCTTCAAAAAAATGGTATGATGCAACAAAGGAAGCCTTAACCATTGACGGATCGCAGTTAAATGAGGAAGGTTACAAAAAGTTATCTGTTTTGCTGTCTGATGAAATATTTGGTAAGGTTTCACCCAAAGCCGAGGGCAACAGGGAATTGGTGTTGGCGGCTGTGAAAGAAAAAAACTGGATTTGGCATGATGATTTCAAGATTCCGAATGGCGTGCATGTGTTTGGCCGTCGTTATAATCCATTTGGTCCGGATAACTATCCTTCGGAACTGGAGAAGATCAGGCAGATGGCAGCAATACGCGATACGGCTATATGGCTGGCAGCAGGTAAAGGGGAGAAAATGGATATCGCGGCCGCTGATAAAAACACACGCGTGTTGCCACCGGTTACTACCAATTATAATCCTAAAGCCAATGGCAGTTTAACCTACCTGTATGGTGAAGAAGCACTCAGCAAGCTGAAAGTGCCCCAGGGATATAAGATTGAGCTTTTCGCTTCAGAACAGGAATTTCCCGAACTGGCGAAACCCATGCAAATGTCGTTCGACAATAAGGGGCGTTTATGGGTAGCCACCATGCCCAGCTATCCGCATTATAAGCCGGGTGATCCAAAGCCGGATGATAAGATTATTATTTTAGAAGATACCGATGCCGATGGAAAGGCAGATAAGGTGAAGGTGTTTGCCGATAAACTGCACCTGCCTGTTGGTTTTGAATTAGCACCGGAGGGTGTTTACGTTTCGCAAGGCACCAATCTAAAATTGTTTACGGATACGGACGGCGACGATAAAGCCGATAAGGTAGAAATATTGCTGAGCGGCTTTGATGATCACGATACCCATCATAACAGCCATGCGTTCACTACCGACGCGTCGGGGGCTATCTATTCGGGTGAGGGTGTTTTTCTGCATACCAACGTGGAAACCTCCTACGGTCCTGTACGCGCAACCAATGGCGGATTTTACCGTTATGCCCCGCAATTGCACAAGCTGGAACGCACCGCACAACTTTCTATTCCTAATCCGTGGGGTATTGCATTCGACGATTGGGGGCAGCCTTTCTTCGCGGAAACCTCCGGTCCCGATGTGCGGTGGATGATGCCTGGTACCGTATTGCCAAGATATGGCGAAGCCACCCACAAATCTTTCAACCTGATTGAAGATGCACACAGAGTACGACCTACATCGGGGTTGGAATTTATTTCCAGCCGCCACTTTCCGGACGAAGTGCAGGGAGATATGCTCATCAACAACACCATCGGTTTTTTAGGCACCAAGGAACATGTTATTGAAGACAGTGGCACAGGATATAAAAGTCATCATCGGGTAGACTTATTAGTGAGTGAGGACCGTAACTTTCGTCCCGTGGATATGGAGTTCGCACCTGACGGTTCTTTATACGTGGTAGACTGGCATAATATCCTGATCGGACACATGCAACATAACGCCAGGGATCCCCTGCGCGATCACATGCATGGAAGGGTTTACCGCATTACTTATCCTTCACGGCCATTGGTAACGCCCGCCAAGATAGACGGCGCCAGTGTTGAAGTGCTATTGGATAATCTCAAACTACCGGAATACCGTACCCGCTACAGAACCCGCCGCGAACTAAGAGGCCGCAATGCGAATGAGGTATTGCCCAAACTCAGAGAATGGGTGGCCGCACTCGATAAAAATGATCCGCGGTATGAACATCATAAATTAGAAGCCTTGTGGGTGAGTTGGGGATTGGATAAGGTGGATCAGGATTTGCTCAGGGATATGCTCAAAGCGAAGGATTATCATGCAAGAGCTGCTGCGGTTAATGTAGTACGTTATACCGGTCACCAGGTAGCTGATCAGGCAGCGTTGCTGATGCAGGCTGCCCGTGATCCGCATGGGAGAGTGCGGTTGGAAGCCATTGTTGCCGCTTCCTGGATTGGGAAGGAAAAAGGTTTGCCCATCCTCAATGAAGCGGCAAAAATGCCGTTAGACGAGTGGATGAAATATGCCCATGAAGCTGCCGTTGCTCACCTGAATGGTAAGTTGGTAATAGAACATAAAGAAGAACAAATCATATCATCGCTCAAAGGCACAGACCTTGCGCTGTTTAAGAAGGGAAAGGAAATTTACGCCAGGGATGGTTTTTGCAATACCTGCCATCAGCCGGATGGTAAAGGACTTTCCGCTTCGGGATATCCCCCGCTGGCAAATACCAATTGGGTCACCGGTAATGAAGATCGTTTGATTAAAGTGGTATTGAAGGGACTTTTAGGTCCTATTGAAGTGAACAGAAGGCAATATGCCGGTCAGGTACCCATGACACCGTTTGAGGGCTTGCTCAACGATGAAGAAATGGCAGCGGTGTTAACTTACGTCAGAAATTCGTTTGGTAACCAGGCATCGCCAATACAGCCCGAAAAGGTGAAGCAGGTAAGAGCGCAGGTAAAAAATGTGGAAGGATTTTATTCACCCGATAAGTTGTTGAAGGAACACCCGATGGAGAAATGATCGTCCAGGTGCAGCCCTTTGCGGTTGGCACGCTGCACAAGCGCGCCAACCGCAAAGGATTTTTTCAGATATTCCATCTTTTCAATAGAAAGCGTGCCGGTTGCAATAACTTTAAGGTTAGGGAGTAAAATCATTCATGTGTTATTCATTCCATTCTAACGGAGCCCGGTTTGCCATAGTATTTTGTTTTTTGTGGCTATGCAGTTTTCAGCACCTGTTTGCGCAAAAAAACGGACAGGCAGTTGGAGGCAGGCAACCGTATAACGTACTGTTTATTTTCGTGGATGATTTACGGCCCGAGCTGGGATGTTATGGGAAGAATTATATCCACTCCCCAAATATTGATGCGTTGGCAGCCGAAGGCATTCTTTTTACCCATCAGTTTGTTACCGTGCCTACTTGCGGTGCTTCTCGTTCGGGCTTGTTAACCGGCAGGAGACCGAGAACAACCGATGAATTGTCTAACGATGTGTTAGAGATCAAACAAAACTCCGGTATTGCTTTACCGGTTCCGGAATCATTTGTTCAGCTGTTTCGTATGAATGGTTATAACACGGTAGGCATTGGAAAAATAAGCCACTCTGCCGATGGGTATATCTACAAGTACCGTGAGCCAAAAAGCAAACGGAAAGAACTGCCCCAAAGCTGGGATGAGATGTTATTTGATGCGGGAAAATGGGGTACGGGATGGAATGCATTTTTTGGATATGCCGATGGCTCAAACCGCAATGAACGAAACTACGAAGTGAAGCCGTATGAAAACGCAGATGTTCCCGACGAAGGTTATCCGGATGGACTGACAGCGAACCTGGCTATTACGAAAATAAAGGAGTTAGCCGTGCAGCAGAAGCCCTTTTTCCTGGGTGTAGGTTTTTTTAAACCCCATCTTCCATTCAATGCTCCCAAAAGATATTGGGATTTATATGAAGAAGCAAACATTCCATTAACGCCCAGCACCTACATCCCGCAGGGAGTGAACCTGGCCAGTCTTCATGAAAGTAACGAATTCAATAACGGATACAGGAAGAGTGATGAGCATCCTACATTGTCCCAACCGGTTTCGGAAGCCTATGCCCGAAAATTGCGACATGCGTATTTTGCCGCCGTCAGTTTTACCGATGCTCAAATTGGCAAACTGCTGTCTGCATTGAAAGCCGCGGGGCTCGATAAAAATACGGTCGTTATTTTATGGGGAGATCATGGCTGGCATCTGGGCGATGACAGGGTTTGGGGTAAGCACACTTTGTTTGACTGGTCACTGAGAAGTCCGCTCATCATGAAAATACCAGGGGGGGCGAAAGCTGTTGTGAGTAATCACATCATCAGCGCTATAGATATTTATCCCACCTTAATGGACATTTGCGGGATTAAGGTTCCATTAAATATTGATGGAAAAAACTTTGCTGCTTTATTAAAAGATCCAAACACTAAAAACTGGAACAATGTGGCGTACAGCTATTTCAGGAAGGGAATTAGCCTTCGCACCAACCATTACCGGCTAACAAAATACTACCGTGCCGAAATGCCCGATGTTGAATTGTACGACCACCGGAACGATCCATTTGAGCGGGAGAATATTGCGGCAAAGTATCCTGAAATTGTAGAACGTTTAATGCCTTTACTGGAGCGCGGAAATACCGGGTTATATCAGCCAGCTCACTGAATGAACAGATATATATTTTTGATCTGCAATCGAAACAACGCTATTTCATTTTCGCCCCGACTATCTCTGATTGCAGTTGGCACACTGCGAATGCGGGTCAGACTGCGTTGCATGATGACATTTCTTTGATCTTAAGATGATTAATGCACCCCGCTTTTACAAGCAAAAAGCCTCCAAATCTCAAATATTGTTTAACTTCCTTACTGGTAATTTATCGGGACATCCTCTACTACCTAAAACCATTATGTATGAGTCATCTTTCTCGCAGAACCGTCATTAAATCATTAACACTGGCCGGAGCCGGTGCGTTGTTTTCCCCACAATCTTTATGGGCATACCCGTTCAAAAAAAAGGAGAGGTTGGGTGTAGCATTGGTGGGACTCGGATATTACAGTACCGATTTGCTTGCACCCGCGTTGCAGCAAACAAAGCATTGCTACCTCGCAGGCATAGTAACGGGCACCCCCGCTAAGGCGGAGACATGGAAAAAGAAATACAATATACCCGATAAAAATATTTACAACTATCAGAACTTTTTGGATATCGCCAATAACGATGATATTGATGTGGTGTATGTGGTATTACCGCCATCCATGCATGAAGAATATGTAATCAAAGCAGCCAATGCAGGTAAGCATGTATGGTGTGAAAAGCCGATGGCCGTTACCGAAGCAGAGTGTTCCCGAATGATTAAGGCATGCAATAGCAATAAACGCAAACTGGCTATTGGATATCGTTTGCAGCATGAACCCAATACAAAGGCGTATATGCGCATAGTGAATCAAAAACTATTGGGAAAGGTGCAAAAGTTGGAAGACGCCGCGGGTTATGTTGATAACAGAACGGATCACTGGAAACAAAAGCGGGAAATGGGTGGAGGTGTTATGCTGGACATGGGTGTGTATGCCATACAGGGCGCCCGGTTGGGAACGGGTATGGAACCGCTTTCCGTGGTGTCGGCAAAAACATCTACTACCAGACCTCATATTTATAAGGACGGGCTGGCTGAAACCGCTATTGCCACATTGGAATTTCCGGGTGGGGTATTTGCGAATATCAAAACCAGTTTCGGAGAAAATGTAAATTTCCTGAACATTCATTGTGCCAAAGGAAATATAGAAATGGAACCCTATTCTGCTTATGCGGGCGTGAAAGGTAAGAGTCCGTTAGGTGAAATCAATACGCCTTACCAGGTTCCGTGGCAACAGGCCAACCAGATGGACGACGATGCACTTTCTATTTTGAACAACAAACCCATGCTGGTTCCGGGTGAAGAAGGATTAAGAGATATCAGGATTGTAGAGGCGATACTGAAAGCGGCAGATACGGGAAAATCCGTAAAGCTGTAAAAGCGAAAAGTAAATTTTAAACGGGTGATGCATACATTCAGATGGGGGTATTCGTTGTCGTGGTATAACAATTCAGGCTTGGGTAAGTATAGAAAAATGAATGCATGAGAAAATTAGGTTTTGAAAATTGGGGAAAATACGCCTTTGAGTTTCTTTCCATATTTATAGCCGTTGTTTCTGCGTTTGCGCTGGAAAATTGGGGGCAGGAGAGAAGGGATCGTAAACTACTCCCTCTTTTTTGAACAATTTTCAGTACTTGTTAAGAGATAATCTACGCGCTATAAAAAAATGATTGCCATTTTTTGGCACTATCGGCCTTAGCTCCGGCTGACACCGAATACTATTGAACAAATGATGTAATTTCGGTAGTGGTAATTGTTATGGGCTGAGGTTCCGGGGCTGGACGTTTAGTGAATTCGACATATGCAGCCAGCTCAGCGCCTTGTGCGTCACTTTAGTTCGGATGCAGGTATTCAAACAAATTTTCAAAAGTAATTCACTCTTTAGAGTATGGCAACCTTAGTAGTCAAAAGGACATCTGAATACAATAACAGATTAAGAGACTATCAACTTTTTCTTGATGGCAAAAAAATTGGTACGATTTCTAATGGAGAGAAAAAGGAGTTTGAAATTGCAACAGGACAACATAATGTTGTTGCAAGAATTGATTGGTGCAGTAGTCCTGAAATTTTAGTAAATTTAGACGACACTGAAAAGAAGAAACTTGTTGTTGGCGGTTTTAAAAATGGCCACTGGATTATGCCAATTGCCGGAGGTATTATTGGAATTGGAATTTTTCTAAATTTTGCGTTTAGTTTTCGCTACGGACTACTTTTGGCGATCCCATATTTCCTGACAATATTGTATTATATAACAATAGGACGAAAAAAATATTTGACACTGACAGAAGCTAATCCTTCTAAAGTTTAAATGGATTAGCATAAAAAGGAATTCACTTTTCATTATTGACAAAAAGAGAACGCGCGACAAGCATATTTGCAAAAGCAGAGCTGACGATTCCTCCCCGCCATCGCCAATACGTAAACCGCTATAGCTAACTATAGCTAATATCGCGAACCACCATTTGCGAAATTTAACGATATGAACGAACGTCCAAGAATTAAATTAAAACTTACGACCACCGACAGGATATTTGAGGTGCTCGGTTGGGCTTTCATTATTGCAGTTTGGATTTTAACAATCACACAATTCAAAAGCTTACCCGACACAATTCCCATACATTTCAGCGGTGCAGGACACGCAGATGGCTTTGGCGGGAAAGGATACATTTTCGGTTTACCGTTGGTAGCTTCAATTCTTTTTATAGGGCTGACCATCCTAAACAAATTTCCCTACGTTTTCAATTATCCAACCAAAATAACAAACGACAATGCATTACAACAATACACCAATGCAACAAGAATGGTGAGATATTTAAAGTGTATTGTCGTTTTCATTTTTGGACTTATTGCATTACAGACAATCCGGTACGGGAACGGACAAACAAAAGGACTGGGGGTTTGGTTTGTACCCTTGACATTAGGGCTGATCTTTATTCCATTTATCTACTTTGTGGTCGTTTCAGTTAAAACAAAAAAGCAATAACAGAAAAGCTATTTGCTATAACAGCAGGAGGGAATTCCCTGCATACTTCTTTCCGTTGGTTCAAAGGAGCTAAGGTATGAGGCGGGCGTGATTGAACAGTTTATTGGGGCGAATACGTTCAAAAATATGTGTGTGTATAGTAAGCTGTTTGGGTGTTGATAATTTATCTGTGCGGGTATTTTGTTTCGAGAAATGAAAGCTGCATCTTCGGCAAATATTAAATGGGTATGAACAATACAACGCTTAAGTTTTTTTTTACATTACTGTTTGGCACAATATCGGTACAGCCTGGATTTTCTCAGGACAGGCTGCAATCGGATGCGGAAATTCCTATATTGGCCTGGATAGGCGTTCCCGAACGCGAAACCAGCATTGATCGGTTCCGGGAACTCCGGGCATCAGGGATCAACATCAATTTTTCCAAATACTCCAATGTGGCTGCCGTAGAAAAAGCATTGGATATAGCGCAGCAAACAGGAGTGAAGCTGCTTCCTAATTGTCCGGAATTAAAATCAGCACCGGAGGCTACAGTTAAGCGATTGATGAAGCATCCGGCACTCTTCGGTTATCATCTTAGGGATGAACCTAATGCTACGGATTTTCCTGAACTGGCTACCTGGGTAAAAAAAATACAGGCGGTGGACAAAGATCATCCCTGCTATATCAACCTCTTTCCCAATTATGCCGTGGCAGCACAATTGTTTGGAAAAGGGTATCAACCCCTGCCTGGAAAACAGGTGTATGAAGATCATGTTGAGACCTTTCTCGAGGAAGTACCTGTACCATTTCTTTCTTTCGATCATTATCCTGTTATTGAAATTAAAGCAGTGAAAACTTTACGTCCGGAATGGTATCGGAATCTTGAAATCATTGCATCCGCATCTCATAAGCATCACATTCCTTTTTGGGCATTTTCACTTTCCGTTGCGCATGGATCGTACCCGGTACCCACAGTAGGAGAGATCAGACTTCAGATGTTCAGCAACCTGGCCTATGGTGCGCAGGGTTTGCAATATTTCACTTATTGGACGCCAGGCAAAAATCCGCACTGGGATTTTCATCATGCTCCTATTGAGACGGACGGAAAAAGAACAGCTGTTTATGATCGGATTAAAACGGTGAACCGGGAGATACAGCGTCTCGCTTTTGTGTTTCTTCAGTCGAAAGTAATGGCTGTTTTCCATACCGGTACCGATATCCCCTTAGGCACAAAGAGGTTAGATCGACTTCCCCAACCCATCCGTGAACTCCAAACCAGTGGCGGTGGCGCCGTGGTATCCCTGCTGGAGAAAGGAAAACATCGGTTTCTGGTAATCGTAAACCGCAATTTCCAAAACTCCATGAAACTAACCATTGCCACCGATGAAAAGGTGAAGCGTGTATTAAACGATGGCACCATTATTAAAGCAAACCGGTATTCGAATAACCTGGAGGTAGATCCCGGTGATGCAGCGATATTTACCTGGGATGAATAGGCAGAAGTAGTTCGGTTTTTTGAACAGGGTGATGCTGCGAACACGGAATTTATAAAGTTAGTAAAGAAACCGCTCAATCCTCACCATAAAACTTTCTTCCCTTTCAGCCATTTACTTTTTTTTATTTTACTTTGAGGCAGTACTTGAACGCGTTATGTGAACGTTTATTCATGCCGGATACAAAACGGGTTTTGGGGAATTGAAATGGGTTTTCATTCTCATTCTACAATTAGTCATGTTGAGCAAGACGATCATAAATTTTTGTCCCACAGGTATGGTACCCACCAGGGCAGAAACGCCTTTTGTTCCCATTGCTCCTGCAGAGATTATCGAACAGGTGCAGGAGGCTTATGAAACGGGTATTACTATCGCTCATTTACATGCCCGTGAAGCCGATGGTCAGCCCTCCTGCCGAAGGGATGTGTACCGGGAGATTTTTGAAGGAGTGAGAAAATACTGCCCCGGCCTGGTAATCTGCGGAAGCAGTTCCGGCAGAACATTTTCCGAATTTGAAAAGCGGTCGGAGGTTATAGAATTACGCCCGGACATGTGTTCGCTAACACTCGGGTCGTTAAATTTTCACAAAACGTCTTCGGTCAGTACGCCGGACGTGATTATCCGCCTGGCGGAAAAGATGGAGACTTATGGCGTAAAGCCGGAATTGGAGTGCTTCGATTTGGGAATGATCAATTTTGGGAAATACCTTATTCAAAGAAGTATCCTGCGTCCCCCTTTTTACTGGAATCTGCTGTTTGGAAGCATTGCCGGTTTTCAACCTCAATTATTGCAAATGGGTGCGGCATTAAATGAACTCAACGGGAAAGAACATCATATTGCGCTCGCCGGTATTGGTGCTGCACAGTTGACGGTAAATGCCGTGGCTATTGCAACAGGATACGGACTGCGCGTAGGGTTAGAAGATAATATCTGGCTGGATGATGGTAAAGAAATACTGGCAAGCAATATTCAACTGCTCAAACGCATTCACCACCTGATGGAAATTCATCAGCGTAAATTATTTACCGCATCAGAATTTGGCAATAAAGGTTTTTACAATGCAGGCAATAACAATTTTGGGGTATAGCGAAAACGCACTTTCGCTGGTGCTTGAAACTTTGAGGGCATTAGGGGAGAAGAGAATGATTCCGATTATTCAGAACATCCCCATAGAAACCTCAGGCAAGCCGCCTTACCTCCCCGCCGGCATGGAGGTTACCGTTCAGGTAGCAGGTGAGAACTGGCATTTGTCCACAGATGAGCAGTATATTTTCGGTGTACTCAATCCTGAAGTAAAAAAGAAGGTTTTTGATTTCTTTTGTGTGCAGCATAAAATCACAGAACAAAACTATATTGATCTTGTTCATCCGTCTTCCCTAATATCCGCATCTGTTCAAATGAAAGGCGGTTGTTATATTGAGCCGTTAACGGTGATCTCACCATTTGTTCAACTTGGTTTTGGTGTTACGGTAAACCGGGGAGTTACTATTGGCCACCATGCTGTGCTGGAGGATTTCGTTACCATTGGCCCCGGTGTAAATATTGCGGGGCATACCGGCATTGGTGCCCATACTTCTATTGGGATTGGTGCTGCTGTGTTTGACCATATTCGCATTGGAAAAAACAGTAAGATCGGGGGAGGCAGTGTGGTTACCAAAGATATTCCGGATAATGTAGTAGCATGGGGTAATCCGTGCAGAGTAATTAAAGCAATAGCGCCATGAGTCTCGAACCTCTCGTGTCCGTATGTATTCAAACCTATCAGCATGCAAACTACATTGAGCAATGCCTTCGCTCTGTGCTGTGCCAGCAAACAAGTTTTCCTTTTGAAATTATTTTGGGCGAGGACGAATCAACCGATGGTACCCGGGAAATTTGCAAACAATTTGCGAAATCCTATCCGCAACTGATCCGCCTCTTTTTGCGGGATGAAAAAGATAAGATATGGATTGAAGGTGAAAAAACCGGGCGATATAATTTCATCAGCAATCTGCAGGCAGCTAAGGGCAAATATATTGCCCTGCTTGATGGAGATGATTATTGGACGGATAAAAATAAACTGCAAAAGCAGGTGGATTTCCTGGAGTGCAATCCGGACTATACGATTTGTTACTGTAACTATAGAAATCTGAAAAAAGGACGACTGAAAACTACTCTTTATCTGCATCGGCGAAAAAGGGACTTTTATATTCACAATATTCCATTGATGCACACCGGGGCAGTGGTTTTTCGTAATCCTGGATTTGAAATACTCCCCGATCATTTCTGGCAAACACCTTTTCTTGATTTCCCTTTGTATATGCATGTTACGGGAGCTGGGAAGATTCACCGGCTGAAAGATTATATGGTGGTGTACCGCGAACATGATGCGGGAATGTGGAGCAGCAAAAGCAGGGAGCAGCAGTTATTGAAATACAATAGTGTTTATTTGAAGATGTTGCCGGTTTATTCCGGTGAAACCGTGGCGTATTTAGTGCAAAAACTGGAAAAGAATGTACGGGCTTTGTTTGATATTTATGCAAAAGAGAATAATATCGGCAAAGCGGAGCAGTTAGCCAGGCAAATTAGTAGCGATGAAAATTTAAAATTCCGGAAGCCGCTCCAAAAGTATATGCTCCGTTATTCGGTGTAGAGGCTTTCTGGTGCAAGTATTCGCTATCCGGCGCAAGTGTTCCGCGTTAGCGGCCACTTGTGCCTTCCAATTCTTCCGGACTGTGTCCGGCGTATCAAAAGCAAGTATTTTTAAGTGTATCACGCGTACCACGGTGCATTCTTGTCGCCGGTTTGTGGAGACACAAATCGGGGCGGCTGCCGTGGGCAGTGCCTGCCTGACCGGTAGCTACCGTATGGACACAAATATAGACCTTCGCACAAAACGATTACATGGAACTTATTAGTCATGCACCAGATTTCACGGGAGTGTTTGAAGATAAGCGGTTAGATAAAC
>JADZFY010000407.1 GCA_020854215.1 Chitinophagaceae bacterium
AACTATTTCATTTTTGAAATAAATACACCCGAAAGGGTACAAATGCAAGAACGGATATTATATTTGCACCCAAAAGGGTATAAAATGAACCTTGCAGACTTTGTAAAAGACAAACGCAAATCGGTGAAGCTCACCCAGCCCGAACTGGCCGAAAAAGCCGGTGTAGGCTTGCGTTTCATCCGTGAATTGGAGCAAGGCAAGGAGACCTTGCGGTTGGATAAGGTAAACCAGGTACTGCAACTCTTCGGCTATGAGGTAGGTGCAGTGAAATTAGAAATCAGGAATCCGGAATCGGGAAATCAGGAATAATTCCAGATTAATCAATAAAAAATTAACCATTGCGTAAAGCAGCCATAAAAATAGTAGATCAATTAGCCGGATGGCTCACCCAGGATGAGCAGGGGTATCATTTTGTGTAGGACCAGGCGTATGCAGCACAGCCGGGTGCCCGGCCGGTAAGTTTAACCTTGCCGCTGCGTGAAGCAAATTACACGTCAAACGTACTGTTCCCTTTTTTTGATGGCCTGATACCGGAAGGATGGTGACTAAATAGAGCAGAACAGAACTGGAACCACCATCCGAGCGATCGGAGGGGATTAGTGGTGGCCTGCTGTAAAGATTGTATAGGTGCAGTGAGTGTAGTGGAAATAAACGAGGAGGATACACCATGAGCAACTGTCTATTTTGTTATAAGGACTTAAGTATAGGCGAGCAGGACTTTCATACCTCTTGCTCAAAGAAAATATTTGGACAGCCCACTCCACCGGTATTGCCCTATTCACAAAAAGACCTGGAGCCATTGGGCAAAGAATTGATACAGAGCCAAACAGCTGTAACAGGCGTACAGGCCAAACTGTCCCTGCACATCACCGGCAACAATAAAGAAGGTACAGAACGAAGATTCGCCATTGTGGGCTTATGGGGTGGGTATATTTTGAAACCGCCTACCGATGCCTATCCGCAATTGCCGGAAGTGGAAGATATAACCATGCATTTGGCACAATTGGCCAGGATAAAACAGCGCCACATAGTTTGATTCGTCTGCAATCTGGCAACCTGGCGTATGTAACCAGGCGGATAGACCGAACAAAAAAGGGGAAATTGGCCATGGAAGATATGTGCCAACTTACCGAACGGCTTACCGAAGACAAGTACCTTGGCAGCTATGAACAGATTGGCAAAGCTATTCAGTGTTGAATACCAATGTGAGTAATTGATCCCTTTAGTTGATATCGATTCATAAAGCCGGCAAGAGATATTACCGGGCACAGACTTCACAAAGAGGGTGAGATAACTGTTTTTGTCTTGGATGGCCGGGCGAAATGGAAATACAGGAAGATAAGCTGAGGAGAATTACAGTATTTCATACTACGGGACACTGTTCCGGAAGAACATGATAGTCCGAAGTCAGAGACTTCGGGCAGCAATAAAGCAGGTAGTACAGAGCCGGGGATTTTGTTCAACGGAAAAGGAAACTCAAGGCACCGTGAAAAGAACCAGAAACAAAAATAGGTTAGATTTGTTAATTTTGGTTTCCAGAGGGAAGTAGTTAACCATACAATCAAGTATTATGAATACCGCACTAAATAACCCGCAGTTGAATGAACAGCAGTTAGATATGATCCGGTTATTAAAGAAACCTTTGCCGGAGGAGTATTTTTTGCAGGTCAGACGACTGGTAGTGCAACTATTGGGTAAGCAGTTGGACGACACCGTCGATAACTGGGAAAAAAGCAATAATATTTCGGAGGCAGACTATGACAACCTGAGTAAAGGCCATTTTAGAACTTCAGGTAAAAAGCCAGAATGAAAGTTGTTATAGATTCCAATGTGCTGCTGGTTGCCGTAGGAAAAAGTAGCCGGTTCTGACCCATCTGGCAGGCATTCATGAATGGAGATTACCAAATAGTTATTTCTGAAGAAATAATTCATGAATATGAAGAGATTTTGAAAGAACACTCAGCCCCGGGAGTTGCCGCATTAGTAATGGAAATACTATCCGTATCACCGGACGTAATATACAAACGGATATATTATGCCTGGAATATGATAAAATCAGATGCGGATGACAACAAATTCTTCGATGCCGCAGTTGCCGGGAATGTTGACTTTTTGGTAACTAACGACACTCATTTTAATGAGCTGTTAAACATCAATTTTCCCAGGATCAACCTAATCAGCGCCGACTATTTTCTGACGGTTCTACATGATCTGAAAAGGTGAGATAACCTGCTATTGTTCCGAATGGCCGGGCGATAAGTATTTCGGCAATTTAAAGTGCGGGACATAGTCCCGAAAGAACATAATGGTCCGAAGTCAGAGACTTCGGGCAGCGATACCTCATACCTTTCACCTTACACCCCATACCTCACACTTTACGCATCTTCTCTTCATCCCCAAAAATCGTAATAATTATACCACTGCGTGGGATATCGTTTTATCATTTTTTCCATATTGGCGGTAAAGTCGTTTAGCATCTCCTGCATGGCCGAAGTTTTATTGCTGTAATCGTAATTTTTTACGGAACTGGAGTAAAAATGATAGCGCGAACTGCCTTCCTTCATGGCAAATACATAACAAACCGGTACTTTAAATTGAGCAGCCAGTATAAACGGACCGGCAGGAAATAATGCTTCTTCGTTCAGTAATTCCGTGGTTAAGGTGCGGTTGCCTTCCACAAAGCGATCGGCATGGATGCATACGAGTTCGTTATTCCGGAGGGCCTCATCAATAGCATAGATATGAGAGAGGTTTTCCCTGATTACTATGATACGGGCATTGAAACCGCCGGTAACCGTATTCAGGTAGTCTTTTATTTTCTGATGCTCCCCGTCGTACATCACCACATTTATACGGGTGTTCAGCCGTTTGAGTAAATAACCTGCCGCTTCCCAATTACCGATATGAGCGCTCATGAGCAGTCCGCCCCTGCGCAAACGCACCAACTCGTGCAGGTGTTCTTCTCCGTCAAAATGAAAGGTAAAATGGTGTGCCATACCCGACATGATCGCTACCTTATCAATCAGGCTCTGCCCAAACTGAAAATAATTTTTGTACAACCCGGTGAGGGACGGAACAAAAGCATATCCCAAACGGCGTCGGAAAAAATATAAAATGTGGCGGGAAGACTTCCAGGCAAACAAGAAATAGTAAAAACTAACGAAACGCAATAACAGGTATGCGGGTTGCAGACCCATCTTTTTTAATACCGTAACAAAAATACGGTAGCCTAATTTGTTACCACTTGATTTACCACCCCAGGACGGCATTACGCCAGTTCTTTAGCATTTAACCGGGAAATCACATAATTGTAGAAATCTTCGAAGGTATTGATGCCTGAAAAATCTTCGGGCTTCACCTTAAAAGAAAAATTATTTTCAATAACAACCACCAGGTCTATATAATCAAGACTGTCTAATTCCAATACCTCTTTGATGTTTCCTTCAGGTGTGATGCTTTCCTTTTCCACCTCAAATTCTTCAGAAAGGAAATGGTTAATCTTCTCAATGATTTGTTCATTTTGCTTCATAAACAACTATTTACTCCATTTTCTTACGATCAGCGACGAGTTGGTGCCGCCAAAACCGAAGGAGTTCGACAAAAATACGTTTATATCTTTTTCTATGGTAGTTTTTGCGATATTCAATTTAGCAGAATCTTCGTCGGGATTTTCGAAGTTGATATTGGGAGCAACAAACCCATTGTGCATCATTAATAATGAATATACTATTTCACTGGCGCCTGCCATCCAGCACTCATGTCCGGTCATAGATTTTGTAGAACTCACCGGCACAGCCGTATCTCCGAAAACGGTAAACAAGGCTCTGGCTTCACTTGCATCTCCTGCGGGTGTAGACGTGGCATGAGCGTTAACATAATCCACTTCACCGGGTTTTACGCCTGCATCCTTCATTGCCATTAATAAAGAGCGTACCGGACCGGTGACCGTAGGGTTGGAGATATGGTCACCATTGGATGAGAAGCCATACCCAATCACTTCGCCCAAAATAGTGGCACCTCTTTGAGTAGCCGATTCTAAACTTTCGAGAATTACCGTTGCTCCTCCGCCACTGGGCACCAACCCATCGCGACTGCGGTCGAAGGGACGCGACGCTTTTTGCGGATCCGATTCGTGAACCGAAAAAGCCGACAATGCATCGAAAGTAGCCATTGAGTAGCAGTTGATTTCCTGCGCTCCGCCGGTGATGATACAATCCTGCAATCCCGTTTTAATAAAATGATAGCCTAATCCGATAGCGTGCGACCCGCTGGCACAGGCAGCGCTGACGGTGAAATTGATACCTCTCAGCTTGAAAATTGTTGACAGGTTCATGGTAATGGTTGAATTGAGTGTTTGAAACACTGCAGCCGAACCAATAAGCATGTTGTCTTTTTTTTCGCGCATGATATCGGTGGCGTCTATCACAGGCTTCGCCGAACTGTCGTTGCCATATATAATACCAATCTCCCGTTTATTGATAAAGTCTTCGTCAATGGCAGCCTGTTCCAATGCCTGCAGGGTGGCCATATAGGCATATTCTCCCTGTTCGGGAAGCATGATCCTTGCACGACGGTCTAACAATCCCTTCAATACCGGCCGTTCTACAAATCCGGTAAGTCCGGAACGGTAACCCATTTCTTTACGAACGGGGTCGAGTATTATTCCGGAGCGCCCCACATACAGGGAGTTCCTGACCTCATCCGGATTTTTTCCGATGCAGGAGTAAATACCCATACCTGTTATGACTACGCGGTTGTTCATTTTCGCACTTTATTTACTGTGCGGTCTGACCCTC
>JADZFY010000408.1 GCA_020854215.1 Chitinophagaceae bacterium
CCATTTTTGATGCGTTGAAACAGATAAACTACCAGGGAGATGTTGTCATCGAATCTTTTACTCCTGCCATTGAAATCATTGCGAAGGCAGCCTGTATCTGGAGAAATATGGAGCCTTCCAGGGAAAGTATTGCTATAGAAGGGGTGAAGTTTTTGAGAAGGCAGTATGAAGATTCAATGAAACTGTAATTCTTTTTTACGAGAGATAATAAATTTACGAAATAGGATTCTGGAATTTGCAGTATGTAATGTTTTTGAGAATGGCAGCATACGCATTTTTTTGCATGCTGTGATGAAGTCATATATCCTATTAGAGAATAGAAATGCCCGGATTGGATAGAGATTGAGAAAAGCGGATTCTTTTTGCTATTGTAATACGGGTTCTATTTTTCTTTACCTTTAAGTGTATAGTTTTTAATGAAGTGGCCTCGTGCCAGTGAGAAAAGAGGGAGAATAAAAACGAGCTTCGAACAGACCTGTGAATTCGACTTGAAATACGATAAAAATGATCATTTCGAGATTAGTTTTAAAGAACTGGAAGAATTTCAAAGATGTTGATGTTCCATTAACGGATCGGGTGTTTATTGTTGGTCCTAACGCGTCTGGCAAGTCAAACTTTCTCGACGTATTCAGATTTTTGAGGGATATCGCAAAACCTGGCGGCGGTCTGCAGAAAGCAGTGACAGATCGGGGAGGAATATCTAAAATTAGATGCCTGGCAGCACGTACATTTCCAGATGTTGAAATAGAAGTACATTTTTCAGAAACCGGGGAAAAGGATGCGATATGGCGTTATTCGATCGGTATCAAACAAGAAACCCGGGGGTACAGACAGCCGTATTTATCGCATGAAAAAGTGTGGAAAGGAGATAAATTGATTTTAAACAGACCGGGTTCTGAGGATAGCAAGGATAAGGAAAGACTGACACAGACACATCTTGAACAAATAAATGCCAATAAAGAATTTAGAGATATTAACAAATATCTGGAAAGTGTGGTTTATTTACATTTATTGCCACAATTATTAAAGCACCCACAATCATTTACTGGCCCGGATTTACCAGGTGATCCGTTTGGTAAGGGGTTTTTAGAACGCATTTCTAAGGTAAATGATAAAACCAGGAAGGCATGGTTAAAAAAGATTGAAGCTGCATTAAAAATAGCTGTACCACAGTTTAAGGAGTTTAATTATACTGAAGAAAGCGGTCATCCCCATTTAGAAGCTGTGTACGAACATTGGAGGCCCAAGGCCGGCAAACAAAGGGAAGATCAGTTCTCGGACGGTACATTACGATTAATAGGATTGTTATGGTCATTGCAGGAAGGTGATGGATTACTGTTATTAGAAGAACCGGAATTGTCTTTAAACGGAGAAATTGTATCTAAAATACCTGCTTTATTATTTAAACTTCAAAAGCCCAAAAAGAGACAAATTCTGTTGACCTCACACAGTACAGACCTTTTGTCTGACAGAGGTATTTCATTAAATGAGATATTGCTTTTAGACCCGACACCCGAAGGGACGCTCGTGAAATCTGCAGCAACTATGCCGGAAATAAAAGCTATGTTAGACGGAGGCATAACACCGGGACAAGCCATATTGCCTCGCACCAAGCCTAAGAATATTAATCAACTTTCGCTGTTCTGAATATGGCAATACCCATTAATTTAGTTTATGAAGACGACTTGAGTGAATATGTATTAGCCAAATTATTGAGTTGCTTTGGAGATAAATATCACACGGGCCATTCGTATAATGGAAGAGGCTTTGGTTACATAAAATCTAATATCAATGGATTCAATAATGCCTGTAAATCCATTCCTTTTCTTGTTTTAACCGACCTTGATAACTGCCCGTGTCCACCACAACTCATAACCACATGGTTTCAACATTCAATGCATGCAAACATGATCTTTCGAATTGCCGTACGAGAAGTTGAATCTTGGTTATTGGCTGATATTGAAGGGTTATCTGATTTTTTAGGTATTTCACCTGCAAATTTTCCCGTTGAACCTGAAAAAGAAACGGATCCAAAAAAAACTTTAATACGCCTGGTAAAGAGGTCCAGGAAAGGTAAAATAAAGCGGGATATTATACCAATTAATGATAATGCAACAATAGGTCCAAATTATAATGGACGGCTCATGCAGTTTGTATTTGAGAACTGGGACATTGAACGGGCAATGAATAGAAGTATTAGTTTGCGCAAAGCATACAACAAGCTGAAGGCTTTTAAGTAAACGATAATACAGTGATTGTTTAAAAGAAGCATATTGGGACTTAGAAACGGAATCCACCACGATATAGCATAACTTGAAGTAACACCAACAAGACGGTTCCTCTGCGATAAGTTTAAGGTGGGTACAGGATGAAACTATGCGACGCCGTTATCTTTTCGGCGTAGAAGTGAATGACTCCTGCAATTGCACCCTTTCACCCAAAAACCGAAAAAAACTCATCATGAAAAGACAACTTTTGTCATGGCTGGGCAAGGGATTCCGCACCGTGGCTAACCAAACATGTGCTGGGTATTATGATATTGCTGCCAGGTAGCAGCTAACAGAAATAAAACCGTATCTCGGAGATATTCGGTTTGTAGAAGGAGTTCTCCCAAACCTTCTGGTTTGATTAGAGTAAATAATATGAAGCAGGCAAATGGAAAAGTGATTACAACCGTAGATATGCCTAAAGGCGTGGAATTGATCAGGTAAATTTTGGGTTTATTTGATTGTGGGTTTTTGAATGATAAATGAGGCCTGAGAAAATCGGTAGTCGGTTATTTTGCAATAAACTATATTTAAGAATTATTGTTCTAACAAACCAGGAAATTATGAAAACCTCTCGTTTCAATCGCCGCCTCTTTATCAGTAACAGCACAAAAGCAGCCGCAGGCATTACCCTGTTTTCATCTTTAACCCAAAAAGCCAGTGCCATGATGGACCGGGCGCCGGCCATTAAATTTTCGGTAATTGGCATCAATCACGGACATATTTACGGAATGGTGGATGCGGTTACCCGGGGCGGTGGACAACTGGTTTCTTTTTATGCCAAAGAACCCGACCTGGCA
>JADZFY010000409.1 GCA_020854215.1 Chitinophagaceae bacterium
AGTATGAGTTTTGAAATGAAAAATGTTCGTATAAATATACCGTATAAGCCGTGAACCCGAACATGAAAATCAATATAAAATATTAGTCCACACTAAAAGTACGAATAAATAGTTTACGTACACGTTTTTTATGAAACACGATTACTTTTGGCAACGCTCTGAAATCCTATTTGCAAAAATCCTCATCGGGAAATCCGCGTTCCCTGATGCAAGACCCAAATAGCCGTGTTGCCCGTACGAAAAAAAACGACAATATTTGCCCGTTTCCGTCAATTATTGTAAAAGGCATAGTTGGTCTTCATAATAATGTCAATAGGCATAAAAGTATTCTCCTCCACGGGTAACTTTAGAACCAGGTGTTTATAAAGTGCCATTATCCCTCTGTAGGCCTGCTCTCCAGGTTTATGGCAGATCATAAAATCAATGATGTTCTCATTCAAAAAATCAATATTTTCTTTCAGGAAATCATAGCCAATTAGTCTGATGTTTGTCTTTTTTGTTTCTTTCAGATAACTGGCTACTCCGGAAACTTTGGAATTGGTTACAAATATCAACCCGATGTCATTGTTCTCTGCAAGTACTTTTTCCAGTGCCTTTTTAATTGCGTTGTGATCAGTCTTTCTGATCTCAATGGTCATTAAGAGATTGGTATACCCGTTATTCTTAAAATAGGCCCTGAATCCTTCTTCCTTCCGTAAAAGGTGATGATGGTTATCCAATTCCTTGGAAATATTTATGATTAATATCTTATCCTTCTTGCCTATTAAATGTCGGCTCAAATCAGCACCCAAATATCCGCTGTGAAAAAGATCAGAGCCGATGTACGCCAAACTCGGCTGATCCGGAATATCGGAATCTATAAATACATAGGGGATTTTTAGCTTTTTACACTGATTGGTGAACGCAACCGATTCGTCAATAAATGAAGGCGCCAATAAAACTCCGTCCACTTCCTCCTTCAATATTTTGCGGTATTGGGTTACAAACGAACCCTTGTCGTTCTGATCATAAAAATATTTTTTTACCTCCACATTATATTGCCTGATTTCCGCTTCCGCAGCCTCTATCCCCTTTAGTGGTGCCTCCCAAAAACTGGTTTCCGGAGACACTTTCGGAATCAGACTGGCAAATCTAAAAGTTTTTTTAGAAGCAAGAATCCGCCCCAGAAGATTCGGCTTATAATTCATCTCCGCGATGATTTTTTTTACCTTCTCCTTTGTCTTTGGTGAAACACCGGCACGATCATGTATTACCCTGTCAACAGTGCCAATAGACACTTTCGCCCTCCTAGCAATTTCCTTTACGCCGGACAACTGTGTACTCTTTTTCGCCATATACTTTTATTTAGTTGAAGTGACCCAAAAATACAATTATTCTCTTCAGTCTGTGAAAAAACGGGAAGGTACACGGAAAAATAAAAAGACTGCGGGACGGACTTTAGGGATTCTCCATTTCGTCACCCGGGACACTTGGCGACAACTATATTAAATAGCATTTTACATAAACCGGAACAAAGATTTTCCGCTGCTCAGGTAGCTATATTAGCACCTCTTAAATGATCAATTTTCCAGCAACGTCAGCGCGATGTAAGCCATCAAACCCGGCGCCTCAATTAAAGAAGTTTCATCAATATTAAATGTTGGGGTATGCAAGGAAGAAACAATACCCCTGGACTTATTACCCACTCCTAATAAATAATAGCAACTATTTGTTACCTGCGAATAGTAGGCAAAATCCTCCGATGCCATCCAGGGCTCTATATCTTTTATTTTATCGTGTCCGAGGTATTCCCGTAAACACACTTTAACCTTACGGGTTATCTCTTCATCATTAATAAGATGAGGATACCCTTTTACAATAGTAAAATCACAGGTTCCTCCCATACTTTCTGCTATACCGGTAGCAACTTTTTTCATTTTATCGTGGGCCCGGGCTCTCCATGTTTCATCCATCGCCCTGAACGTCCCTTCCATATACACTTCGTCGGGAATCACATTGATGGCTCCGTTGGCTATCACTTTTCCAAACGACAACACGGTTGGCGCAAAAGGGTTAGCTGTTCTACTTACCACCTGTTGCAAAGCAACAATGATATGGGATGCGATTAGTACGGGATCAATGTTCAAATGCGGCTGGGCGCCATGCCCGCCTTTGCCTCTAACCGTAACGAACAATTCATCCATTGACGCCATAAATTTTCCCGAACGCACTCCCACCTGCCCGGCTTCTAACGCAGGCATTACATGCTGACCGATTACCGCCATTGGTACCGGATCAGCTAATGCACCTTCTTTAATCATGAGGCTTGCACCCCCGGGGAGTATCTCTTCTCCCGGCTGGAAGATGAGCTTTATCGTTCCGCCAAATTTGCTTTTAAGCGTCTGCAAAATAGTAGCTACGCCTAAAAGTGAAGCAGTATGGCAATCATGTCCGCAAGCATGCATTACTCCGATATTTTTTGAAGCATACGCTACCTCATTTTGCTCCGTAATGGGTAATGCATCCATGTCGGCTCTTAGCGCTATTACTTTATCCGATGGTTTATCTCCTTTGATGATGCCAACAATGCCCGTTTCCGTTACACTTTTCCATTCGATGCCTATTTCGGTTAAACGACCTTTAACAAAAGCCGATGTTTGATATTCTTTAAATGACAACTCCGGATTTGCATGAAGGTGCTGCCGGTATTCAATCACTTTGGGATACACCCGTGCTGCAATTTCCCTGATTTCTTCCTTAAGTACTGTCATTTCATTGATGGATTAACATGCTATACAGGCGGATTCTAATTCTTCAAAAACGCTCTCACAAATGCGTCATCGGTTAGTTGCGCATAATCCTTATAAACCCTGTCTATTTCTTCCGGCTGCCCCGCAGAAAGTTTTTCCCTGGGATCGAGGCATAGTATATTTTCAAGGATACCCTGCCGGTATAAAACTTCATGAATTCCGGAAATACATCCATGAAAAGCATTTGCCGCATCAAATATCACTGCATTCATGTCTGTAACTGCAATATTCTTTGCCAGCAGGTTTTCAATACCCTCGTAATTGTTGGTGACACATTGTTTTACTTCCGCCAATAATTCAACAGCCTTGCTCGTCCATACTGCCCAGTGACCCAATAAACCGCCGACAAATCTTTTTTCCACAATTTGATTATCCACGTTGATCCTGTATGGTGTGAGCAGGTCGGCAATAATGTTGTCATCGTTACCGGTGTACAAAGCAATGTTATCGCTTCTTTCGGATCCGCACACTGCCCTAACTACATCCAGCGTTTGGTATCGGTTAAACGCAGCTACTTTGATAGCATGCACATTAGGAATATTTGCAAATGCTTTCCAGAACGCATAGCTCAACAGCCGTCCACCCACCGCAGGCTGCAAATAAAATCCAAAAAGCGGAATTTTGTCTGCAACAGCTTTCGCTCTTTCGATTAGTTGTGCTTCGGAGAGATGGTTTAAACCGCCGTTGCTGAGCAGCCCGAGATGATATCCGTGTTTCACCGCTAACCCGGCTTCCTTAACCGCCTGTTCGGTAGGGCCACAAATACCGGCAACTTTTATGAAAGGCCGTTGTAGTTTTGCAAGATCAATTTCTTCGGCAGCAAGTTGCAATACGCTTTCCAGCAGGTTAAATTCCGGTTTACGAATTTCGAATTGCGTAGTGTGAACGCCAACTGCCACACCACCTGCACCGCTTTGTACATAATAACGGGTAAGTAATCGCTGCCGATATTCATTGATTGTTAAATTGCTATTTAGCGCCAGAGGGTGCGCGGGAATTACCGTACCGTCGAAAAGTAACTGCCGGATATCCTGATTGATGTTTGTATACATATACTATTAGTAATTTCCTTCTCTTTCCTGAAAATGAGTGTCTTTGTTTATTATTTTACCTCCGTGTTGCAACCATCCCGCCAACAGGTTAATCATCTGCTTTACGGTAACTTTCGGATAACCGAACAACCGGAAACTTTCGGCAGCGTTGCTGAGAAAGGCTGTAGGTTCTTCCTGGTTTACGAAATTGGGTTTCAGTCCGAACAAACTGCCGAACTCTTCTGCCACCCAACGTACGGACAGTGTTTCGGGGCCCGTTACGTTTAATATTTTTGGCGGCGTAGCACAATGATGCAGACAACGCAATGCAATTTCGTTTGCATCTCCCTGCCATATCACATTTACAGCACCCATACGCAAATCAATGGGTTTATTTGCCAACACCAGCTTGGCAATTTCGAGCAACACACCGTATGATGTATCGTTTGCATAGTTGAGGCGATAAAGCAATACGGGCGTCTGATATTTTAAGCTGGAATACTGAAATATTCGTTCACGTCCCAAACAGGACTGCGCATACTCTCCTACCGGGCCAGGCGTTACACTTTCCGGTACTCCTCCGTGAACAACGGGAGATAACGGATACACGTTGCCGGTAGAAAATGCCACAATACGTGAATTCTTGTAACGCTCAGCAACACGCCCGGGCAAATACGCATTCATGGCCCAGGTAAAGGATTCGTTACCGGTTGTACCAAACTTCATCCCCGCCAGGTACAGAACATTCTCTGCCTCCGGTAGTTGTTTTAGCTGGTTATCATCTAATAAATCGGCAGAAAAAGTTTCAATGCCGCTTCGGTTCAACTCATCTTCCAAACCTGTCTCAGAAAAACGCGATACCCCAATCACTCTTTTTTTCACACCGGCCTTGTCAATTGCCTGCTTAGCAAGCTTAGCCAATGCCGGACCCATCTTGCCTCCCGCACCAAGGATCAGTATATCGCCTTTAAGACTGGTTATGTCGGCTAATAATTCATCAGATGGTTCTAAGAATCGCTGATATTGTTTCTCGTACTCGTTCATACATGAATTTTAAAAATAAATATAATAAACCAATGAATTCATTGTAAAATAAGGCAATGATTAATTAGCGAAAACAAAGGTTTCAACATATTCATCAAATGCTATCTCCCCGCATTCGCTATGGCATTAAAACCGGAGACTTGAATGTTCCTGAAACAAGGGACCCAGTTGTTCACGTAGCTTTTTATAAAAGGCATAATGATCGTTCCTGACTTTTACCCTGCTGTTATCCGGCTCAATGGTTTTGCCGCCTTTCAGCATCAATGCGGCCGCTTCTTCATAGTTGGCAAATACGGCACCAGCGGTAAACGCCAGCAAGGCATTGCCCACAAGCGCAATTTCTTTTGTGGGAGGAATGTTGACCGGAACCCCCAACACATCCGCAAATATTTGCGGCCATGCATTAATGTTAACACCTCCCCCACCCATCCTTATTTCTTCAACCGATAAATCGTTTTCTTTCAGTGCATCATAAAGGTAACGCATAGAATAGGCCACTCCTTCTAAAACAGATCGAACAAAGTCTGTTTGCCTGTGATACCGGCGCACACCAAAGAAAACACCAGATGCGAACGGTCCGGTTTTCGAGTCTCTTTCTCCTGTCAGGTAGGGCAATGCCATCAGCGGAGGTTCTCCGGTAAGCTGCAACAACAACGGATCCTGTAAATCCACATTGAAAAGATTATTTTTCATCCAATCCAGAGGAAGTGCCGCATTATTAAGTGCACCGCCATTCAAAAAAACTTTGGTATCGAGTGCATAGGCCTGAATCCGCTTATTCTCATTCTTGTCAAATACAGGATTTCTGCCCGGCACCCTAAGCATCGCCGTAGTTCCAATATTCACTAATCCAACGTTTTCACGAAGCCCGCTTAACCCAAAACCCAACACAGCTCCATCATACACGCCGAGTATCACTTGTACATCACCTGACAGCCCAAGAGATTCGAGTATCTGTTTTTTAAGGGGAGCCTGATATTTTGTACCGTCAGCAGGAACAGGAAACTGTTCAGAAGACAGATGAACAGACGATAGTATTTCCCGATCCCATTTTAAATCGTGTGCATTAAAAAGCTGGGTAGCTGCAGCGGTACTGATATCAGTTACCCATTCTCCGGTTAGTCTTTCAAACAAAAAGGATTTACTGTCGTGAAAATATTTAGCCCTGTCAAGAAGCGCCCTTTTCTCTTTTGAGAAGTAATACAGGCGGGGCAATATGTATTGGCTAATCAACGGGCACCCGGTTTTCTGATAGAGATCGGCTCCGGAAAACCGTTCTGCAAAGTCGGAAAACGTAGATTGGGACCGGGTATCGGATAACAGGGTCATACCCGTGAGCGGCTTTCGTTGCTCATCGAGCATCATCAATCCGAAATGGTAGGTGGACGATATTATAAAGCGTACATCGCTTTTATTCTCATCTTGTAAAACCTTTTTACACAGCTGAAATATCAACTGCATTATCGCTTCCGGATCATGCTCTGCCTCGCCGGGTTCCCGGCTTTCTGTTACAATGCCCTCAGAAGCCAGGGATAATATCCCGCCCTTTTCGTTAATGAGCCCAACCTTCAAATTGGTAGTGCCCAGGTCTATCGCTAATGTCAATGCCATTTTCTGTACTCTTTTTGCAGCACTTCAGGATTAGCCAGTTCTCCCCCAACACCTCCCTTTTGGAATACTGAAACTACGTCATCCACGCAGGTTTGTCCCATTCCACGCAACGATTCCCAGGAGTATCCACCCAAATGGGGCGTTATAATAACGTTGTCTAATTTTGCCAGCCGGTGATTTCCGTCTATCGGCTCTCCTTCCACCACGTCTGTTGCGTAAGCGCCGAGCACACCGGTACTTAATGCTTCGTGCAGTGCATCTTCATCTACCAATTCTCCTCTGCAGGTATTTACCAGCACCACATTTTTTTGCATTGAGGCAAACTGTTTCTTCCCTAACATGCGGTGCGTTTCAGCCGTAAGCGGGCAATGAAATAAAATGGCGTTGGCAGTTTGAATGAGTTCCTGCAGACTCACTTCTTTTGCATTGAATTGCGTGAAGCGCTGCTTCTCAATGTACGGGTCGGTTGCTATTACCCGGGCATTAAACCCGTTAGATAAAATTTCAGCACTTCGTGAACCAATATTTCCTAACCCGATAATTCCAATGGTTTTGCCGCTCAATTCCATCCCAATCATCCGAAATCTTTCTGCCCACAAACTGTTCTTTACGGCCTGGGAGCCCTGTGGCACCATTCTTGATCCCGCCATCAGCAATGCCACTGCATACTCCGCCACCGCTTCCCGTTCTACTATGCCCTTTACTCTTGATACCGCAATGCCTAACGATGTTGCAGCCTCCAGATCAACATTGTCACATCCGATGCCGTGCCGAACGAGCAAAACAAGGTTTTTACATTGTTCTAATGTTTTTCGCTGAAAACGCGGTGTAACACTCGCGATAATTCCATCGGAGTCTTTTATCTTTTCCGCCAAACTATCTCCATCAATGTCGGATGGCACTGTGACGTGTTGTATATCTGCAAATTGCTCAATTGTGCTGATGTGTTCCTTAAAATGCTTTCCAAAAGTGCTGGAATTAACGATAGAAATAAGAGGTCTCTTCATTGTAAATAATTTGCTGCCGGCAATTCTTCCATTATAATGATCGGCATTACCCGGCGGTTCCTGATAAAAAATATCAGAACAAAAATAGCCCGCATTTCGATTCAGGAAACAATATTCTTGCCCGTTAGCCTTGCGCTTTCACTTCCTGATTAATTCCCAATTCGTTCAGAAGTTCCGCACTGTTTTTGTCGAGAAACAAACGGCCGTTTTTATGCTTCCGCAGAATTGACGCCGGGTATCTTTCCGAAATGGCTTCCGTGAGGGTATATTTTACTGCCGCCGATTTATTTTTTCCCGGCACTATACAAAACAAGTAATCTGCGCAAACCAAAGCAGGAACGGTTAACGTAAGTGCCGATACAGGCACCCTGTCTATATGATCAAAGCAACCGTCGTTTACCTGCTGGCGCCGGCAGACTTCGTCGAGATCCACAATTTTTACGATTTCCGGATCATTGAAGTCGGCAACATGAGGATCATTAAAAGCGATATGCGTGTTTTCACCGATTCCCATACACACGATATCTGTTGGATGTTGGCGGAGTAAATTGGCATAGCGCCGACATTCGTCGCGGGGATCCGGGGCGTTTCCGTTCAAATAAAACACCTTACCGAAGGGAATTTTATTAAAAAGTTTTTCCTTTAAAAAATTACCAAAGCCCTGAGGTGCATCTTTGGATAGTCCAATATACTCGTCCATGTGAAAAGCATTCACCCTACTCCATTCTATGCCATCCTGCGCAACCAAAAATTGTAAGAACTCATTTTGTGAAGGCGCAGCTGCAAATATCATGTTCACAAAGTTCTTTTCGGATAACAAGCTTTTTAACCTAAGTGCAACCTCCTTTGCAGCGGCCGCCCCCATTTCATTTCGTGTTGGGTAGCTACTCACCAATAGTTCATCTACTGTTACTTCTTCCATTGTAAATTATTAATACATCAGCGAATAAAAGTTATGAAGTCTGCAATTGACTAAAAATAACCTCCATTTTTACGGGAACTCCTCCTTTCTGTTTACTTAAATCGGCTGCCTCCATAAAGGCCATTATTTCTAAAGTTTCCGCAGCACTCACCGGAATCACTCCCGTTGTAAAAAAGTTTGTAATCACTTTTAGCAAATTCGTGTATCCCTCATGTTGTCCCATGGTAATGTCTCCTGTTTCTGTGTAAATAGTTCCACCGTATAAGTGTTTGCCGGTTCGCGTGCCGCGTACCGCTCCAATTCTTCCATCGTCCCAGGTTCCAACAGTCATGTCTGTTCCATCCGTATGTATGCGAACTACTTCCCGGCATCCGGTACCCATAACGGTGTATAAAGATTCCACACCATGAATTCCATACCAAAATAAATCCGGATGAGTTTTCTCTAATGCAGCAGGACTAAAAACATCTGCCCCCAGCACTTTGCCCGATTTTCCGCTTCGTATTTCCTGAAGATTACTCACATAGCGTAGGGCTGACGACGAAAAGACGGGTACGCTATATTGATTTGCCATTTCAAAAATGGCATTAGCGTCTTTTAAAGAAGCAGCCATCGGTTTATTAATATAAACGGGCTTACCCGCTTTTATTACGGGTGTAACCTGTTCGAGATGTATACGCCCGTCGTTAGTTAACAAAAGAACGTCATCAACCCTCTTTAGCAATTCATCAATGGAAGGAACAATCTCGACCCCGTACTTTTTTATCTCCTCCGTATATTCCGGAATTCTTTCTGCGGACGAACTGATATCCCTGCTACCGAAAGGATAAGCGGCAATCACTTTATAACCTTCAAAATCTGGTGAAGGGTTTGCAGCATTTAACAGTTTTGTTAAAGCGATGCAATGTGAGGTGTCGAGTCCGATAATACCCACGCGACGCTTCTCTGTAGTAAGATTTCGGGCAGTAACTGACGAAAAAATTGAAGGCAGGCTAAACGCAGCTCCGGCCAAAGTAACATTCCTGATGAAGGAAGAACGATTTAAAAGTTTTTCTTGCATAAAATACGGGGTTAATGGTATCAATCATTTCCAGTGGCGCCAATACTTATCAGGTCGGTACGCGTTGTGCCGTTCTCTGTTATTCTTCCCAGGAAGTAAACCGTTCCATCCAAACCAATTGTTATGGAATTAACGTACAGAGGGCTTTGACCATTTTTGAAAAACACGGGTCCATGATCGCAATAACGTCGCGTGGTTAGGTTGTAGGTAATACAATGTAAATGCTCCAATCCCTTCGCCTCTCCTTTTCCGGTTGCCTTTTTACCTAAAACCATCTTCCCGTTTTCGAAAATGGGGGCACCGGTCAGATAATAAATGGTTTGCTCATCATGACCTAATACAAACCCCAGGTAGCCGTAACTGAACTGATCAAACATTCCGGTTTTTCGTGAAGGAACAGAAGTAATTCGTTGTAACAATTCTACGTTGCAACTACGCGGATCAAACGAAAACAGATATCCCGAGTTTCCATGAATGCCATAGAATAATTTATCCGGCTCATGCCAGAACACCTGTCGCCAGTTGTAACCCATGTGGCCCGGCGAGGCGGGATCGTAATGCCCGAAATAGTCTTTTCGTAAAGTCTCCTTTCCCACCAAAACCAAACTGGCGGCATCACTTTCGCATTTAAAAATATCTCCTTCAGAGGTGCTGAAATAAGCAGCGCCATCATGAGGATCAATGGCAATGGATCTGCACAACACCCTGAAACGATCTCCCTTTCCATCTTCACCATCTTTCGAAATAGTACCAAAATCCGTCATTGCCCTTTGCTGAATATTGTAACGAAAAAAATGCCCCTTGGGCCAGGTGATACCGTAAACTATACCCCGGCGCGTATCCATATTCATCGTTAAAACTCCTTCATTTGCCGGAGCAACTCCATAATCAGTAAAGGTCTTTTCTTTTAAGTCGTACGACAGGAGGTGTCCGCCGGGATAAGGCTTATACCCTTCGGGTGGGGCGCCCTTCATATCCCTCCCGTCTATTAAGTCATAGTATCCGATATGTGTCGCAAAAAATAGTTTACCGTCAGATTCAACAAACGTAACATGGCTTTTGCCTTGTGGGATAGCTTTCAGTCCCTTTTCTCCGCATATTTCAGTAAGATCGCCGCAGAAAGTTATTTCTTTTGAGGCAGGATCAAAACAGTACATCCGGCCTCCTTCATCTTTGCTGATGGAACAGAGCACATAATAGATTTTCCCATCGCTGGCGCAGAATATTCCATTATACGTGTCGTGAGATAACGAAAATCCCGAATCATAAGTAGTTGCTG
>JADZFY010000410.1 GCA_020854215.1 Chitinophagaceae bacterium
AGAGGCGTTGAAACAGTCTTTCATCAAACTCAATCCCAAAATAATGTTCCGTAACCCGGTAATGTTTACGGTGTGGGTGGGAACTTTCATCATGCTGCTGGTTGCTTCCTCAACCTTATTAGAAGGAAGCACTCAGGGCGCTTTCATTTACAACTTAACTGTTTTCATTGTGCTTTTTCTCACGCTGCTCTTTGCCAACTTTGCCGAAGCGATTGCCGAAGCAAGAGGAAAAGCCCAGGCCAACAGCCTTAGAAAAACAAGGGAAGAAACACCGGCTAAAAAGATTTTCATAGTTGGAGAAATGTATGTGAACGAAGTGAAAATTGTTCCTTCTTCTCAACTTCAATTAGGGGATAAATTTGTTTGTGAACCCGGAGATACCATCCCGATGGATGGCGAAATAGTGGAAGGTATTGCCACAATTGATGAAAGTGCCATCACGGGGGAAAGTGCCCCGGTTATCAGGGAAGCCGGCGGCGATAAATCTTCGGTAACAGGTGGTACTAAAGTATTGTCAGACCGAATCGTAGTGAAAGTAACTACACAGCCCGGTGAAACCTTTTTGGATAAAATGATTGCGCTGGTGGAAGGTGCAAGCCGCCTGAAGACGCCCAATGAAATTGCATTAACAATATTGTTAGCCGGATTCACATTGGTGTTTATCATAGTAACAGTTACACTAAAGCCATTTGCTGACTATGCAAACACTCCCATAACAATTGCAGCATTCATATCGCTTTTTGTTTGCCTGATTCCAACAACCATAGGTGGCCTTCTTTCTGCAATCGGCATTGCCGGTATGGACAGGGCGTTGCGTGCCAATGTGATTGCTAAGAGCGGAAAAGCTGTTGAAACGGCAGGAGATATTGATGTATTGCTATTGGATAAAACCGGAACTATAACAATAGGGAACAGAAAAGCTACCCACTTTTGGGCAGGTAATGGGGTATCTGAAAAAGGGTTTATGGAGTTGGCAGTTTTGGGCTCACTAGCCGATGAAACCCCGGAAGGAAAATCAATAGTAGAATTGGCAGCCGAAAAAGGTACTACCCAATCGAAAGAAAGTGGAATGCGTTTTATTGAATTCACGGCAGAAACCAGAAGCAGTGGCGTGGATTTGGCTGGCGGAGTAAAAATCAGAAAGGGCTCTTACGATGCCATTAAAAAAATTGTTGAAAAGGCCGGTAACAGCATAAAAGAGGAAACCGCCATCAAAGTGCAGGATATAGCCCGGAATGGTGGTACTCCACTGGTGGTAACAAAGAATGGTGAAGTAAAAGGCATAATTGAATTACAGGACATCATCAAGCCGGGCATTCAGGAACGCTTTGAACGATTACGTAAAATGGGAATTAAAACCGTGATGGTTACAGGCGATAATCCGCTTACAGCAAAATATATTGCAACCAAAGCAGGTGTTGATGATTTTATAGCCGAAGCCAAACCGGAAGATAAAATGAATTATATCCGGAAAGAGCAGGCGGATGGCAGATTAGTGGCAATGATGGGTGATGGAACAAACGATGCACCTGCTTTGGCGCAGGCGGATGTGGGTGTGGCGATGAACAGTGGAACACAAGCGGCCAAAGAAGCAGGCAATATGGTTGATTTAGATAATGATCCCACTAAACTGATTGAAGTTGTTGAAATCGGCAAACAACTCTTAATGACAAGAGGAACGTTAACCACATTTTCCATTGCTAATGATGTGGCAAAATATTTTGCCATCGTTCCGGCTTTGTTCATTGCTTCAATTCCTGCATTGCAGGGGTTAAATATCATGAACCTGCATTCGCCTGAAAGTGCTATCCTCTCAGCAATTATTTTTAATGCCATCATCATTCCGTTGCTCATTCCATTAGCGTTAAAGGGTGTTGCCTACAAACCCATAGGGGCAAGTGCATTGTTACGCAGAAACCTTTTCATTTATGGACTGGGTGGCGTTATTGTTCCTTTCATCGGCATTAAACTAATTGACTTAGTGGTATCTGTATTCATATAAAAAAGTCAATCACAATGAAATGCCACGGGCATTCCATAACTCCAACAAAGAATAAAATTTAGGTTATGAAATCAAATATTTTTCCTGCATTAAAACTTACGCTGCTTTGTATCCTGTTACTTGTTGTAGCTTATTCGGCAAGCGTTTGGGGTATAGCGCAATTCTCTCCTAACGCGGGGAAAGGAGAGATCATTTCGTACAACGGAAAGACTTTCTATTCAAATATTGGGCAATCAGTTACCGATGATAAATATTTCTGGTCACGCCCATCGGCTGTTGAATACAATGCAGCGGGAAGTGGTGGCAGCAATAAGGCTCCTTCTAACGAAGAATACCTGCAACAGGTGCAGGCAAGAGTTGATACCTTTTTAGTGCACAACCCTGAAGTAAAAAAAATCGAAATTCCTGTTGATTTAGTTACGGCAAGTGGCAGTGGATTAGACCCTCACATATCTGTGCAAGCAGCTAATGTGCAGGTAAAACGAATTGCAAATCTTCGTGGAATCGCTGAGGGAAATATTCAGCAACTCATCATATCCATTACAGAAAAGCCTTTACTTGGGTTATTTGGACCCGAACGCATCAATGTTCTTAAACTGAACATAGCACTTGATTATTTAAAATGAACAGATGAAAAGTATATTTATAGCAATCATTGCTTCTGTCGTAACAAAGGGTTTTGCTCAATCTGACAGCATCAAATCTTCTTTTACATTTAGTGGTTACCTGGAAACTTATTACGCTTTTGATTTTGGTAAACCGGATAATCATAGCCGTCCCGGATTTATATATTCGCATAACAGGCATAATGAATTTAATTTGAACTTAGGTTTTATCAAAGCCAACTACTCAACAGAAAATACAAGAGTAAACCTGGCATTGGCAACCGGTACGTATATGAGTGCCAACTATGCAGCAGAGCCGGATGTGCTGAAACATATTTATGAAGCCAATGCAGGTATTAAAATTTCTAAAAAACACGATTTGTGGATTGATGCCGGTATCCTGCCTTCGCACATTGGGTTCGAGAGTGCTGTTGGGAAAGACAATTGGACTTTAACACGGGGGATTTATGCCGAAAACTCACCCTATTTTGAGACCGGCGCAAAAATCACCTATACAACAGGTAATGGAAAATGGGTAATAAGTGGACTGGTGTTAAATGGCTGGCAACGCATTCAGCGTGTGTCCGGAAATAATACTCCTGCATTTGGTCATCAGTTAGTTTTTAAACCTAATTCAGAAATTATACTGAGTAGTGGTTCGTTTATCGGAAATGATAAGCCCGATAGTACAAGGCAAATGCGGTATTTCCATAATTTATATGGTATTTTCCAGGCTACTGAAAAGTTAGGCATTACTATTGGCTTTGATATGGGCGCTGAACAAACAGGCAAAGGAAGTAGTTCTTACAACAAATGGTTTACGCCTGTGATGATTGCAAAATACAGCCCACATCCCAAACACCATATAGCTGCAAGAGTGGAATACTTTGGTGATAAAAATGGAGTGATCATAAGTACGGGAACGCGGAACGGCTTTAAAACCTGGGGTTATTCACTGAATTATGATTTGCGCATTAGAGATAATGTTTTGTGGCGTGTGGAAGGAAAAAACCTAAGAAGTAATGATAAAATATTTACTCGAGATGCACTTGTTGCACAAGATAATTTTGTAGCCACAACGTCAATAGCTATCACTTTATAGATAAAAATGTAATCATGTAGTAACATTTCTTTTGTGCTTTCTTCTTTGTCTAAATTTGGGCCTTAATTTATTAGAAAATGAAATCCTGGCGTGTCATTCAAAAATATTTGAGTCTGCAAATTCACCTCAACAAAGAAGAAGCAGAAACAAAAACTTACGGGGAAATTAAAGAAGGTGCTATTTTCAAAGGTTACAACCTCTGGATTTTGGATTTTGCTATGGTAATTGCGTGTATAGGACTTACCACAGATTCTTTAAGCGCAGTGATTGGTGCAATGTTGATTTCACCTTTGATGGGTCCTATAATAGGCATGGCTTTTGGCATGGCAATCAATGATAAAACTTTAAGAATTGAAGGCTTAAAAAATTGGGTATTGATGACTTTTGTAAGTCTATTATCTGCAACAATTTATTTTTTAGTCAATCCATTTGATAACAGTACAGATATGCTTGAAACGTTCAGGAAAGCCAGCATTTTTGACATACTCCTGGCGTTTTTTGGTGGCATGGCTGGTTTTATAGGGATTCTAAAAAAAGAAGGTACTAAAATTATTGCGGGAGTGGCAATTGCTACAGCGTGTATGCCACCCTTATGTACTGCGGCTTACGGTATTGCACATTTGGACTACAAATTTTTTATTGGTGGTTTCTATTTCTACATCATCAACTGCATGTTTATAGGTTGGGCAACTTATCTCTTAACCCGATATTTTAAATTCCGGCAAATATTCAGTTCCAAACAAAAAATCAAATACGTGGTATTATGGGAAATAGCAATCGTTTTAATGCTACTGCCCGGATTATACATTGCCTATGACAAATGGAAAGCCGAGGAAAATAAAAGTGTTCAGGTTTCTGACAGAGCCCGTATCGAATTATTAGAAAAGAGATTGGAAAAATTGGAAAGAAACAGTAATCGCCAATAAGTTTAAAAAGAAAGAAATCAAAAAATCGGCCGGAGAGTTCTGAAATCTGATCTCATTTTATGATTGTTGTTGCTTATTTGGTATTGTCAAAAATAAGTGCTATACTATAGGTGATTCAAACAGCAACAAATCGTGTAATAGGCAATCAAAAAACATATTAATAAGGACTTGAAACAGGTTGTAAATGTTAAAAAAAGCAGTTTAATTATGGCAACAATGAAAGCAGCCCGCTGGTATGCGGCAAAAGACATTAGGGTAGAACAAACGGACATCCCGGTACCTAAAGACAACCAGGTGAAAATTGCAGTACAGTTTACCGGAATATGTGGTTCGGATTTACATGAATACAATCACGGCCCGCAGCTTATTCCCGGTGATAAGCCCTATCCTTTAAACGGTCACCAGGGTACCACTACATTAGGGCATGAATTTTCCGGTGTGGTTGACGAAGTGGGTAAAAATGTAAAAAAGTTCAAAAAAGGAGAAAGGGTTGTGGTGGAGCCCATTTTCAGAAATCCTGAAAGTCCATTTACTGCTTCGGGAGAATATAATCTTTCGGAACCATTAGGCTTTGTGGGCTTAACATCCAATGGAGGTTTTGCAAAATATGTGGTGGTAGAGGATTATATGGTGCATAAGATACCGGATAATATGAGCTTTGAGCAGGGTGCCATTGTTGAACCTGCAGCCGTTGCTGCTTATGGCTTACAACAGAGCGGCATGAAATTAGGCGATACGGTTTTGGTTTCCGGTGCCGGTCCTATTGGTTTATTAACCGTTCAGGTGGCATTGGCGATGGGGGCTTCCAGGGTTTTTGTATCAGACCTTTCAGAAAGCAGATTGAAGAAAGCAAAGGAAATTGGAGCTGCTTATACGTTCAATCCAAAAGAAGTAAATATTCCTGAAAAGGTAAAGGAGATTACAGGATACGGTGCCGACATTTTTATTGATGCGGCGGGGGTGCAGGCTTCATTTGATGCGGGAATTCATAGCTTACGAAATGGTGGTACTGCTGTATTGGTAGCATTGTTTGCCAAGGAAGTAGTGCATGATGCATTAAACCAGTCGTTACGGGAATTGACAGTGAAAGGAATTATCGGTTATCGGAATATTTTTCCCCAGGTAATCGCTTTAATTAGCAGTGGCAGATTGCCGGTGGAGAAGTTGGTGACTAATGTTATTTCACTCGATGAAATCGTTGACAAAGGTTTTGAAGCCTTAATAAAAAGTCCCACTGAAGTGAAGATTTTGGTGGATATTAACAAGTAAGAAAAATCAAAAACTAAAAAATTCCTATCATGAGTAAATTAAACGAAATCGGTTTAGATACCGGAAAATCAAAAACGTTAGCAGGAAAATTGAACGAGCTGTTAGCGGATTATTCTATTTTTTATCAGAATGTCAGAGGGTATCATTGGAATATTAAAGGAGAAAAATTCTTTGAACTCCATGATAAGTTTCAGGAATTGTATGAAAATCTATTTACTAAAATTGATGAAGTGGCTGAGCGTATTCAAACACTTGGCTATACGCCCAATCATCAATTTTCAGTATATCAAAAATTGGCGGATATAAAAGAGAGTACGGAAGTTGCCGATGGAGTTAAAGACGTGAAAGATATTCTTGATTCTTTAAAAGTCATTATCATGTTGCAAAGAGAACTGTTGAATCTTTCGGCTGATGCCGGGGATGAAGGAACGAATGCACTGATGAGCGACTATATCCGGGAACAGGAAAAATTGGTTTGGATGTACACCGCTTATTTGAAAAATTAATCTTAACACAATGAGCTACTTAAAAAAATTTCTGTATAGTGAATGTAAATCCTGCAATGACGTCGGATTGTTAATATTAAGATTAACCCTGGGTCTTGTATTGCTTTACGGCCATGGTTTTGGAAAGCTAACTGTAATCTTTAGCGGACAGGAAATTCAGTTTATGGACCCTATTGGTATAGGAGCACATCTTTCTTTTTATATGGCTGCTTTTGCCGAGGGGATTTGTGCAATACTACTCCTGTTAGGGTTATTTTCCCGATTGGCCTCCCTGGTGCTGACTATGAACTTCATTGTGATTTTTATATTTCATGCATTCATAGTTAAAGATGGTTTTGAGGTATTGGAGCTTCGTTTTTTATACCTGTTGCCTTTTGTGGGTTTAACCTTTACGGGCGCAGGGAAATATGCTTTTGACCATTTTTTTGTTAAATCAGTAAAATAGAATATGGCTTTATCTTACGAGGAAATTTTTAAAAAAAACAGGGAGTGGATTGCCAAAAAGCTGGGGGAAGAACCCGACTATTTTAAGAATCTCTCCAAGGGACAATTGCCAAGTTACCTGTTTATTGGATGTTCCGATAGCAGGGCCGATCCGGAGGAGATAACAGGGTTAAACTTAGGAGATATCTTCGTACACAGAAATATTTCGAACATTGTAAATCCAATAGATTTAAGTGCAACATCGGTCATTCAATACGGCATTGAAAATTTGAATATCAGGCACATTATTGTCTGTGGGCATTATGGCTGCGGAGGTGTTAGTGCAGCAATGAAAAAAGAAGGCTTAGGTAAAAACAGTCCCTGGCTGCAAATAATTAAGGATATTCACAGAATTCATAAAAGTGAACTGGATTTATTGGAGAGCGATGAAATGCGATATGACCGACTGGTGGAGTTAAACGTAATAGAACAATGCCAGAATGTTTTGGAAATGGATGTGGTAAAAAATCAATATTACTCAAAAAGATATCCGTCGGTACATGGATGGGTATTCGACATTCGAACAGGGAAGATTATTGATTTAAACTTTGATTACAAAAAAGGTTTTAACGAGCTGCGCGGTGAGCGGCCCAATTTTGGACAAAGATTATTTGGTTTATTAAAGAAACTTAAAAAGTAAAAATGCAATACACGGAAATTTTAACGGGAATAAAAATTAATGTTCAGGCGGTGGATATATCTATAGACGAAGAGGTAAAGGATACTATTCGGAAAAGCATTACCAGGCTGAGCCGCCATTACGGTAAAATTGAATGGGCTGATGTTTATTTGGAAGATAAAAAAGAAAAAAGTACAGAACAGAAGAAGGTAAGTATCCGCCTGGGTATTCCCGGTAATGATCCTTTTGCTTCTGAGTATGGAGATAACTTCCATGCACTATTAGCAAGTGTGGAAGATAAATTACGTAAACAACTGGCGAAACGATAAATGTTTCAATTATGCCACAACTTATCATAGATGCCCGAACAGCTTCACTTAGTACCGGTTTAAATGTAAAACGCATTTTGCCATTTAGGAGAAGAAGGATGGTAGGCCCTTTTATTTTCCTGGATCATGCCGGTCCTGTGGGTGTTCCGGCTTCCCATCTGTCGGCCATGGATGTGTTACCACATCCGCATATCGGTTTATCAACGGTTACGTATTTATTGGATGGGCAGGTAACCCATCGCGATAGTTTGGGAGTGGAACAAATCATTCGCCCGGGTGAAGTGAATTGGATGACTGCCGGCAGGGGTATTTCCCACTCTGAACGATTTGAAAATGCTGATTTTCTGGCAAAATCACATTTGGAAATGTTGCAAACCTGGGTTGCACTTCCCGAAAAGGATGAGGAAGCTAATCCGGCATTTAAAAATTTTTCACCGGAGGAACTTCCCATATTTACAGATAAAGGTATTTGGATGCGACTGATTGCCGGTGATGCTTACGGTATGAAGAGTAATGTAAAGACGCATTCACCTTTGTTTTATATCCATGTAGAATTGGAGGCAAATGCGTTAACAACGCTCCCTGCCGGTTATTCCGAGAGAGCAGTTTATATTGTTAATGGCAGTGTGGGAATTGGTGATCAAACGTATCACGCAGGCCAGATGCTGGTGTTTGGCAACTTCGAAAATCCTTCCATAATTGCAAACGAAAAAGCAACGTTAATGCTTTTAGGCGGCGAGCCATTAGGGGATAGGTATATCTGGTGGAATTTTGTTTCGTCGAGGAAGGAGCGGATAGAGCAAGCTAAGGCTGACTGGGAACAAGGCAGGATAGTTCTGCCGCCCAATGATAACCATGAATTTATTCCTTTGCCCAAAGACAAGTCTAAACCTTCCGATCCGCCGGAAGCGAATGTATTATCCTAAAGGAAAATCTGAGTGAAATCTATAACCCGGTTTGTGATCATTATTGTTCGGGTGATAAGAAACTGCTAAGAAAAATCAGGTATGTATCGAAGTATTCCGTGGCTTCAAAAGGCGAGCGTTGTATGCAGCATTTATCGCGATGAATTAGGAAATATACAAAACGAAGAGGGCAATAGGGCAGGTTAGGGAAATTAAATGTAATCCAACAAACCATTAAAGTTATTAAGGTGGGCTGTGTGCAGGGACGTCTGGTTGCAATAGCGTTACCTGTTGTGAAGCAGAAATGGATGGGAATCCGAAAGTTTGATGCTTTACTGGTATTGGTAGTTATAAAATTAGACATTGCAAGGGAATAATACTCAATTCGACAATCGAGGGGTGTATTTCAGATTTTCGCATATAGTACTTTTCCGGGTGGTATAAACACAGATGCCTCCTTAGGTCGGCATCACAAACTGTAGTGCAATGTTCAACATTGTGCAATCGCTGAACATTAGCACTGCAGATCAAGATATATTATGCCGCTTGTCATGCCGACCTAAGGAGGCATCTACACTTGCTGTTTCTGATACCTGACAGCGTTTCATCTGCTGGGAAGTAAATTTGTTGCTACAATTTGAAACACACCCCAATCGGGTAGCTATAATAAAAAAGGCATGGAACAACGTGAGTCAAATGTTCAGCATTTTCTTGATCTGATTAAAAAATCAAGAAGGGGGAAGTTTAAAATTTACATTGGAATGAGTGCCGGTGTGGGCAAAACCTATCGTATGTTGCAGGAGGCGCATACCCTGCTCCGAAATGGTATTGACGTGAAGATCGGTTACGTTGAAACGCACGATAGAAAAGAAACTAATGACTTGTTGGCGGGATTACCCTTAATACCGAGAAGGAAATTGTTTTATAAAGGTAAAGCATTAGAGGAATTAGACGTTCAGGCTATTATCAGTTTGCATCCTGAAGTGGTGATTGTGGACGAATTGGCACATACCAATATTGAAGGAAGCAAGAACGAAAAACGCTGGCAGGACGTGATGGAAATTTTAGATTCCGGAATTAACGTGATAAGTGCGGTAAATATTCAGCATATAGAGAGTTTAAATGACGAAGTAAAACAGATTACGGGCATTGAAGTGAGAGAAAGAATCCCCGACAGTGTTTTGGCAGAGGCAGATGATGTGGTAAATATTGACCTTACTGCTGAAGAATTGATAACCCGGTTGAAAGAAGGCAAAATTTATGAGACGACCAAGATTGAGATGGCGTTGGGTAATTTTTTCAAAAACGAACATATACTGCAACTTCGCGAGTTGGCATTGAAGGAAGTGGCTTCCCAGGTAGTGAGAAAAGTGGAAGCGGAAATTACACCACT
>JADZFY010000411.1 GCA_020854215.1 Chitinophagaceae bacterium
ACGCGAATTGGGTTGTGATCAATGGTTACAATCTGTCATAAAAGGCCGGTGGTTCAATACCCAAAGCTCTAAGGTAAACATACCCCTGACCACGATGGTGCACCTCATTATCCAGAGCGTAGGTGAGGTTTACAATAGCAGGAAAGTTAAACTGCCCAAACAGGTTAATCGTTTCCCTGAATTTGCTTAATGGAATCTGTTGCCAATACAGATTTATTTGTTCGGTGGCTTCGTCCCAGGCGTCCAACAGTTGTTTTTTTGTAGTGATACCCGCTCTTTTTTCATCAAATGATTCCTGTAGCCCGGTAACAATTTGTTTCAAACTGGGTCCGGCAATAGCCAGCATTTCCTTAGCAAGCTCCGCAAAGGGACGCATACCTCCAATGGAAAATTCGAAAAGCTCTTTTTCGGGAAAAGCCTCTATAACCCTGCGGGTAAGTCCGCGATGCCCCTGCCAGTTTTGTAAAAATTCTTCCGGTGTAATAATGGCTTGTTCTGCCAATGTTGCTGTTGCGCTCATCATATAAAATTTAAATTGGTTTGTTTCAGCAAAACTAAACCAGGCATTTGACAGCCTTATGTCAGGAGGGTTGGAGAAAATACGGAATAAATCAAAAAATCTTTCGGGCGATGCAGTTTAAACAAGTAATTTGTGTAACAAAATCGGCAGCGTCGCTAACCATAAACTAAAAGCCACAAATTGCAAACCATAAACTACAACTACCATGTCATCCAGAAGAAAATTTATTAAGACGGCCTCAATGGCTACGGCCGGAATGGCTGTTGGAAACTGGAGTGCTTCTGCAAAGAGTTATAATCGTATTGTCGGAGCAAATAGTAAAGTCAATTTGGCCTGTATTGGTATTGGCAACCGTGGCGGAGAAATTCTCAATACCCTCAATGATACGGGCTTGGCCAACATTGTAGCATTATGCGATATTGATATGGGTGCACCGCATACCCAAAAAAATATGGAAAAGTTTTCGGGAGCAAAAAGGTTCCAGGACTTTCGCGAGATGCTCGATAAATCAGGCAACGAAATTGAAGCGGTATCTGTTGGCGTTCCGGATTTTTCTCATTTTCCCATCACAATGATGGCGATGGCCCTGGGTAAACATGTGTATGTTGAAAAGCCAATGGCACGCACTTTTAATGAAGTAGAACTGATGATGGCCGGAGCCAGGAAGTACAGTAAAGTAGTAACACAAATGGGTAACCAGGGGCATTCTGAAGCGAATTACTTTCAGTTTAAGGCGTGGAAGGATGCGGGAATTATAAAAGATGTAACTGCTATTACCGCCCACATGAACTCGCCGCGACGTTGGCATGGATGGGATACTTCTATAAAGAAATTTCCTGCTGCCGAGCCTGTACCTTCCACCCTGGATTGGGACGATTGGCTGGCTGCAGCACAATGGCACGATTACAACCACGATTATCACCTTGGGCAGTGGCGTTGCTGGTACGATTTTGGTATGGGCGCCCTCGGCGACTGGGGTGCACATATTCTCGATACGGCTCACCAATTCCTCGAACTGGGATTGCCTAATGAAGTGACGTCACTCAAAGCAGAAGGACACAACGACTATTTTTTCCCTATGTCAACTACGCTTCTTTTTAGGTTTCCCAGGCGCAAAAACATGCCGGCGGTGGATATTACCTGGTACGATGGGGTGAATAATATTCCGGCGGTTCCGGAAGGTTATGGTGTATCTGAACTTGATCCCAACATTCCTCCCACCGGAACCGGAAAAATACAACCGGCAAAACTTAACCCCGGGAAAATTATTTACAGTAAAGAATTAACCTTTAAAGGCGGCTCGCACGGCAGTACCCTTTCTATTATTCCGGAGGAAAAGGCAAAAGCAATGGCTGCTAAATTGCCGGTCGTTCCGCAAAGCACTTCCAACCATTACGCTAACTTTTTGCTGGCATGCAGTGGTAAGGAAAAAACACGTTCTCCGTTTGAAATTGCGGGCCCGCTGAGCCAGGTTTTTTGTCTGGGTGTGATCGCACAGCGACTCAATGACCGGTTATTGTTTGACCGGGAAACCAAACGGATTACGAATAACCATTTTGCAGACGCGTTGCTTACGGGCATGCCTCCACGAAAAGGCTGGGAACAATATTACAAAGTGTAGGAACGGAGGAAGCAGAACCGTGATAATTTGCGTATCACAACTGCAGGTAGTGTTTCATGGCCTTTACATACTGTTCGAAGGCTTTTTTCCCTTCGGGAGTAATTCTAACGGTGGTTAAAGGATAGTTGTTTTCAAAACTCTTTTGGATCCTGATATAATTGCTTTTTTGAAGCTTCGTCAATTGAAAACTCAGATTGCCGGCAGTAGCACCCGTTTTTTCTTTCAGGTAATTGAACTGGGCTTCTGCAGCACTCATTAATATTGACATGATGGCCAGCCGGATTTGTGAGTGTAAAATAGGATCTAATTCCTTCATGCCGTTTCCTTTTGCCGCGTTAATAAAATTCCCGGTATCAGGTAGCCAATAATTACACTCAGCGCCATTACAAGCAATTGATTAACCGGAGCAAGGTAAACGCATACAATAGCAACAATAAAAAATAATACGCCACCCCATAACAAAGGCGGATAACGCAATGCCAGTCCGGAAACACCAATCAGCAAACTGGTTAGCGCCAACATAAAGGATATGGGGTTCACCTGAAGAGCACCACAAAGGAAGGCTAACAGGAAATAGGAGAGTCCTCCCCATATAAAAAGCGACCGAAAGAAAAGTGCTTGCGTAGAATCCACACCTTCCTTCTTACCAAGCCGTGAATAATATATCATCGAAATGATAAAACCTGCCGTCATCAACACCGGCCAGGGAAGCCAGCTCCATTCCGATTTCGCAAACACAATCAGGAAATACTGCAGTAGGGCCGCCAACGGAATCAAAATTCCAAATAACACGATGCTGAATGCAAACTTTCTCATGCTGAAACGGGCGCCGGCAATAAATTTTTCAATCAGTTGCAGGCTTTCCTGCGGACTTAAAGGTTTGTCTTGTAATTCCATAAAAAAGTTTTTTTGATTACAAATTGTTATGTAAAACAAACCACTTTGTAAAACAAACCAAATCTTATAAAATAATTTTTTCAAGAAAGACAACGGCCTTTTGCTTTTCCATTGCGTGAATAGGTTAGCATTTTACAGCCACTAAGGCACGAAAACACAAAGGAGCGCAAGGCGATGTTGTATTCCCTGGAGTCTTTGCGTCCTGGGTGTATTTCAATTGGCGCAACAAATTTACTTCCCAGTAGATGAAACGCTGTCAGGTATCAGAAACAGGAAGTGTAGATGCCGACCTAAGGAGGCATCTGCGTTTATACCACCCGGAAAAGTACTATAGGCGAAAATCCGGAATGCACTCTCGCGTCTTCGTGGCAAATACAATTAATATCTTATTCGTATGTTAACCGGCTAATAAATTATCAATATCATTTTGATTTTTCATTTCTATTTTATAATATTACTTTCCCTTCTCTTCCTGAAAGATTTCCTATGTTCCGCCTCCTCCGTTCCTTCTTTAAAATTCAACTTCCATAACAAATTTGGTACAGACAAACTCCGGTTATTACATGTGCGTAATTCGGTTTGTCTGAGCGCATTTATTCATTGATTAAATTTTTTTGAATGACTCAGGCGCAATTATCTGCTATGCTCGAAAGCATAACAGGACATCTTATCGTAAAAGATGCAGTACAGGAAGAACAACTTCAACAGGCGAGAATCAAAATTGCTTCATCATTGCTAACACAAAAAATAGATGATACGGGAAGCGATCAGTTATTTTCCAACACCAACATATATAGCAGGAGCAATATTAAAATTGATGCACTACGGAATATCGAAAGCATTTCAAATCAGTTTGCAGGTACTGTGCAACATGACCCCACCGAAAATGTTTTTTTGAGGAGTACTCCTGTATTAAACCCCGCTATCGCCGGCAGCAAGCCCGATTGGGCAGCGGGTGTTTCTCCCGCAGAGAGTTTCGGGCCTTTCCCAAACAACGATGGACGCCTGATTTGGATTGATGTATACCGCATCGAAAAACTGATTACCCTCTATATGGGCGGCCAGCCTATTCTGTTGTTCAAAGCGGTATTCAGGGGGCTGCCCGTATTCCAGCCGGTGAGCATGCAACTTTCCACTGCTTACAATATTGTTGCCGGCAGTGTTTGGATCAATGCAAAATTTCTGTTGTCAACTGCACCTGTTAATCGTTTCGTTGGCGTGCAGGTTAGCAAAGGAAGTCTTAGGCTGAGTGCCGCACCCACATTACAAAATAATCAGGCTACGTTAAGTCCCGCTACGGTCATAGAACTATCGCTTGACTTGGTACAGGATACTGATGAAGGAGCAGGGGAAACCTCACCCTATGGACTGGATGCCCGTGATGCCACTTATTTACTTCCTTCCAACTGGACTTTTACATGGCAGAATAACAAAACGAATGTTACGTCAATTTCGCCTTCCTCATGCAGTATATACGGACAGGATATCGCTTTCAGTTTTACCCCGGCAGCAAATACCGTATTAAAGTACACGAATGATATGCTGCTGCTTCCCTGGAAGGCGAATACAAACGAGTTTACTATCTCAAAGAATCAAAGCCCGTGGGTAACTCCGAATGAAACAACAAAACTGCAACAATCCTTTTGGGCTTTGCCCACAACAGTCCTCGATACAGCGGCGCCTGTTGCAGCCAATGGAAATGGAATGGTAATGCTGCAATGTACAGAGGGATTGCGTTTAAGCTGGACTGGATTACAGGATGAAGATATCCGGCTTGCGAAACCCGCAATACTTGGTAAGCCCGGCGATCTGTTTATAATTGATCTTGAATCAAACGGACTTGGCGCGTCACATCATTTACAGCTTTGGCAGGATAAGCAAAACCCACATGGTACTTCTGCTGATTTGACGTTTTTAGAAAAAACGCCGTTTATCTATATCAGCAACAGTAAAACTGCAACAGAAGTAATCAGCACTTTCTGTAATGCCGATATACAAACTGACCGACCGGTAAAAGTTAATGGTGAGCCATTTCCGGTGGAGTCACTATCCTGTTCGTTGCTGTTAAGTGGTGGGAAAAACGGGAGAAGGATAATGCTGATAGAAGATGATGTGCAGGCGGATCAGGCTGCTAATTTTAATATTGCAGGAGTGGCACAGGAACGCAGACTTTTTTCCATTGCACTTGAAAATGCCTTATTCACTGTTTCTCCGGTAAAGACTTTCCTGTTGTTTGGAGAGTGTGATGAAAGTATGACCGATGTACAAAGGGGAAATTTTATTATAACCTTTACGCTTTACAGTTACCTTCCAACGCTGCCAGATCCCTATGTTGCCAAATTAGGCTTTTGGAGAAGAGGAGCAAATGATGACCGCTACAGTCTCCTGGCACGAAACGGGGGTTTCAGTAGTCTGTTAATCTGCTTTGTAACATTTGTGGGGGCCGATGAAGAGAACGACAACGTGAAAGTGAGTTTCTATTTTGGCGGTGTGGAGTTACCCAATATGTTCGAACTTCCGAAAGGTGCAGAAGAGAAAAAATTATCAGCGGCATCGAAAAGACGTACAACAGGAATCCAGGCATTTTCTGCTTCTTCAATTCGACGTGCACCCGCAGCAGGGCTGGCGTTAAAGCGAGACAACATTTTCGGAAGTATACGGAGAACTACCCGGCTAACTGCCGATCAGTTTTTGCCTGATGCAATAGGGGAAGTCATTGATGATGGATTACAAATTATACAAGGCCCTGAACTTGGTGTTGATCTGCTGGCAGGATTTAAAGACCCTAACGGTAACATCTACGATGCCAATGCGCTTGCCAAAATGAAAAAAAATGTTGAAGATGTTTGGGATAATAGTATGGGTTTGAAAAGAGAGTTTTTCTCCCTGCTTGATGTAAGTAGCAATGCTAACCAGTTAGGGGTGAGTTTCGGCGCCAACTGGCAACTCATCAAAACAGGAGGTGTGCGCGGCCGGGATGGTGAAGTGAATCGTGTGGATTATAGTGCTGCTGTTAACAATGCCGCTTTTCCGTTTTTGGTGGACGGCATGCAGGTAAAACTTCCTTCGCATCGGGTTCGCGCTTTTACCCTGCCGTTAATGGCCTGGGAACCGGAAATTAACCTCACGCCGCCGGATAGGGACAATCCGCTCGATCTGTCGTCGCCTAAATTACTGATGGATCCGGAGGCCGGATTTTTATACTATGCTGATGACGGCGGACCTGCCCGGATATGGAACAACAATACCATTCCTGTTCCGCTTGCACCTATACCGGTTACCAATGGATTGATAGAGGATTTTAAATCGCAACCTGACAATTATACCCTCGCTGCTTTTACACTACCGTTTGGTATGAAAGCGATCAGCTATATCTCCAAACATTTTGTAGAGCCGCAGAAGCCGGCTATCGAAAATATCCGCCCTAAGTTTAGAAAAAATGTCGATGACAATACCTATAAATTGGAAGGCGGTATTCAAATAAGTTTGCAGGCGGGCAGGTTCGGGAAGCCCAACCCCGCCAATCCTTCGGAGTACGACAGTGATATGTTTCCCGGATACACGGTTCAGGCAAATAATCTGCTGAACTGGTTTGGTATCGCTTCGTATTCCAGCAACCTTGGGCACAGAGTTACTGAAATATTCAACAACGAATTTCTTTTCGGGCCTTTAAGCCTTTCGTCCCTGCTAAAAGATTCACGTGGGGTGCCTGTTTCACGCATGGATGTAACGGGTTATGGCGCCAGCATCTTCAGCAATTGGTTAAGTCCGGGTGCTGCCCTTGCACAAACGAGCCAGGCAAAATTTGACGTAATGCTTGGCCGCACCGGGCATGAAGTGATACAGGTAAAGAGTATTCTCTATCCCTGGGGAATTCGTGTTGTGCGTACCATTACCGTTTTCCGAACCGGCTCCGGATATGTGTTCCGAACCGATAGCGGATGGAAAGCGGAAAGTGATGGTTTGTTCGACTTCTCTTATGCCTACCTGAAAAAAGGAGTGAACCCCTTTGGCAAATTAACAACTGCGGACTTTGACTATATTTCTGCGCCTTATGAATTTCATACCGGAATCATAAGGGGATTGTTTAACGTACGGAATATTAAAGATGCGCCTTCTGTTACGGAATATACCAGCGAAAATGTTATTGCCCCCAATGCCGATTACCTGAACGGAGTGAAAGGTCAGATATACACCAATAATGCAACAGAGAAGCACGAGCCGGTAAAATGTGGCGGGGTTTATTTTGATGCAGATGTGGAAATAGAAAATGTGGTGCAGGGTCATGTAAATAAACGGGTAGTATCAAAACGCATACTCGGCTATGTGCAGGTAGCACCCGCAGGCAAACCGCTTTCACCGGAACAGTTGAAAGGCTTACTGGATTTACAAAACGGAAGCATTGGCGGGGATATAGATTGTGTGCTCGACATCAACAAGAGCAACCAGCAGATTCGTGCAGCGCGTTTTGATGTGGCGCCTTCCATTGATAAAGCAGGAACCAAACCGGTGTTTGTGGTAGCTGCAAGGGGAAATATATTTCTTCCCAAAGACGGTAGCTGGGCTATGGTACAGCACCATGCGGGTACCGGCGAAGTAACCCCGTTACCCACCGATGTGATGGTTCCGCTCATTCGCACCGGCGCATGGCAAAAGGGAAATGTGGTAGATGATAATACATTGCAGCAGCAATTGGTTCGTGCAGCCCACCCTATGGAGATACTCCGCGATCCGAAAACAGATACCGTAAACTTTGGATACCTGCAATCTACTGCCACGCAAAAAGCATTATTCCTTACACCGGCTTATGGGCTGAATATTGACAAAATGCTCAGCAAAACACCACCAATTTTTGCAGATGCTTACCGCCTGATGAGCGGCGAAAGTATATTTCCCAATATTGGCAATGCCATTGACAATTTTGGTAAGGCCATGCCATTGCTCAATAGCAAAGACAGTAATGGAAATACCTTCCAGGCATTTGCGCAAAGCGTATTGGAAGATGGTGGTGAAAAGGTTTGGGAACTGATGAAAGTGGAAGCAGAAAAAGCGGGCGATGCGGTGATTAACCAGGGAATGAACATGTTAAAGAACGGAGCCAACGGTGTATTGGATAAAGCATTAAAATTTGATGTGCCTTCCTTTGAGGTTCCGCTGGTAGATACGGATGC
>JADZFY010000412.1 GCA_020854215.1 Chitinophagaceae bacterium
CATTATCAGTAAGTGTTCTCACCCGATGTCCTCCGGATGGTTCCGTGATCTCGGGATCTATGCGAATAGGTTCATTTTTTTTAAACAACAGAAATGCAGACAAAGCAAGTAGTAAAATTCCAAAAATAATATGGAAGGCTGTATGTGGGATATACTGCGTGGTGTACACGCCTAATATCGAACCGGGAATAGTAAATGCGGCAAAAAGCCATCCCGCACGAAAATCAATGCGTCCGGAACGGCTGTACGCTATAGATCCGGAAATAGCATTTGCTGCAACAATAACAATAGAAATGGCAGTAACAATTTCCGGTGAAAGCTGAGGGTGGGTAATCAGCAACAACGGAACAAGAATAAATCCGCCCCCTGCCCCTATTAAAGTTCCTATTGTACCAATAATAAAACCAGTAAAGAGCAAAACTGCCGTATTATCGAAAATTGCGGAATTAAACATGCTGTTGTTTAGAATGTCACCAAAGGTATGGGTTAACAGAAAGGCGTAAATTCAAGATGCTGCGAATCGGTTATTGCAATAGTGCATTGTTGTTGATTTGCCACTCCAATGCTTCCTTTATTGCATCGGGAGCACTGTACCCCGGTTGATAATGAATAAGTCGTCTGGCTTTCTCTATACTGCAACAGGGGCTGTGTATTAAATGATCCCAGGTAATGGTTGAATCTTCATCATTTACACCCACTTTCCACTGTTCCCACGGCAGGTATTTTATCTGCGCTTCCTTTCCCAGCCACGCTCCTATTATCTCTGCATATCCGCGCATGGTCATCGCCTGTGGCGAAACAATATTAAAGCTTTGTCCGTTTGCTGCTGCAGGATTTTCAATTGCCCTAACAAAAGCCTGGGCCACGTCATCCGCGTGTACGTGATGCAAAGTTTCCATGCCGAGGTTGGGTAAGGTCAGTTCCATTCCCTTTGCCAATCTTTTAAAAACATCCAAATTAAGATTGCCCGCAGGGTTCACCGGTCGCCATCCCGGTCCCACAATATGCCCCGGATGCAGAACGGTTACCGGAAATCCATTCTCTTTCGCATCCTGCAAAAGAAAGGCTTCGGCGTCAGCTTTGTTTTTTCCATACTCAGTTAAAGGTCTGCGCAAACTGTCCTCACCTGTTGGCACCATCATACTGTGTCCATATACCCAAATGGTACCGCAAAAAATATATTGCTGTATCTTACCTTTTAATGCGGTAACCATTTGTTGTGCTGTAGGCTTATCAAAACAAATCATATCTACCACAATATCCGCATTCAATGCAGCAATGCGATTGCCAAAACCTGCCCTCCCGGCTGGATCATTCCGGTCAATTATTATTTGTTGTACAACGCTCCATGCCGGGTTTTGCAAATAGGGTTGGCGTTCATTGCGGGTGACTGAAATTACCTGATGCCCTGCATTTACAAGTCGGGGTACCAGAAATGAACCCACATGTCCCGTGCCGCCAATAATTACAATGCGCATATTTATTCGTTCAATAAATTAAAGAAATGATGAAGAAAGTAATATTAATGAAACTGGGTTAGTTTATTTTTTAAACGTAAATGAGTTCAAAATTGCCTCACCAACCATTTTATAATCATCAAAATTTGCCTGTTCACAAGTAAGCGTTAAAACAAAAGCATTTTCGTCTTTAATCCAGTAGTGTTGTTCAAACTTGAGATGGTACATTCCCTGGTCCCCTGTAAATATCATCCGGTGATACTCCTCTGTACCGTTTTTCATCCGTTTACTTTCGATCAATGTTGAACGGGACATCATGGTTTTAACCTGATCTTCCGAAATAGCTACGTACTGGTTCAGGTCAATTTTGTGGCCCGACAAATCCTGAATGAGCAGATTGACATTCTCCTTAAATTGATCTTTATCCGATCGCAAAGGGGAAAATAAAATAAAAGTTGTTCCCATCATACCACTTTGGTTCAACTCCCATTCAGGCGGATATCTCAGTGAAAAATTTTTTTCGTCAAGTAATTTCCAGCTTGTTTTGATTCCGATGCCGGTGCTGTCGGAACCCGGAGTCTGTCCGTAAACTATTTGAACGGAGCTAAATAATGCCAGCGTTGCCAGTACCCTTATCCTGCAAAAAGTCTTTGAAAATTGGTTCATAATATTTTTTTACAAGTCATTCTCCGTCTGCATAGTCGGCGCCGTTGGTGACTTCCTGCCAGTTCATAAAATCATGTTGCAGTGCATCCAGCTTACGTTTCGCATTCCGTAACGCAGCCGACCCTAATAACAACATCAGTGGAGGATGTTCGGATTCCACCACTTTTACCATAGCTTTCGCCGCCCGCACCGGATCGCCTTTTTGCTTACCGCTGTAACCACGTACATTGTTGTGGTTTGCACCGGCAGTAGTGGCATAATCTTCAATAACTGTAGCGCTGTCCTTTGCGGAGCGCCCTGCCCAGTCGGTACGAAATCCGCTTGGCGCAACAGTAGTAACTTTTATGCCCAGGTGAGCAGTTTCTTTGGCCAACGCTTCTGAATATCCGGTTACCGCAAACTTGGTAGCATTATAAAAGCCCAATGCGGGAAATCCAACCAAACCGCCAATGGATGAAATGTTGAGGATATGCCCGCTGCGTTTTTTACGCATCAATGGCAGAATAGCCTTTGTAACATTCGTCAGTCCCCAGAAATTAATTTCGAACATACGACGTACTTCGTCTTCTTCACTTTCTTCAATTGCCGCAAAATACCCAATGCCGGCATTGTTCACCAAAACATCAATTTGTCCGAATTTTTGCAGGGTCAGCGCCACCGCTTCATTAATTTCTTCAGGTTTTGTTACGTCCAGC
>JADZFY010000413.1 GCA_020854215.1 Chitinophagaceae bacterium
CAAAATAGTCTGCCGACTGCGTAATGGTAATTGCGTCCTCTATCAGCGGTACGGGTTCTTCAAACCATACAATATGCGGACGTAATGGTGCGCCGTCTTCTGCCCGGTCATCAGGATGTATATCACCTGTTACGGGATATATTAAATGTTCATTCTTCTCACTTCTCATCTTCAGTATTTCGCCATGAAGGTGCAACACTTTTGTTGAACCGGCACGTTCATGCAAATCGTCAATATTCTGGGTAATGATATGCACATCAAAATTTTCCTCCAGTTCAGCCAACCCCAAATGTGCGCTATTGGGAGTAGCCATTTGCACATTGCGGCGCCGTTCATTGTAAAATCGCAGTACCCGTTCAGGATCTTTTTTCCAGGCCCGGGGTGTAGCCACGTCTTCAACACGATAACCTTCCCATAACCCGTCGCTATCCCTGAATGTTTGCAAACCGCTTTCGGCGCTGATGCCGGCTCCGGTTAATACCACTAATTTTTTCTTTTGCATCTGTTGTAAATTAATGTATGTATCAAAAAACAAAAATTGTTATGGCAATATCGCATTCGCAACCGTAATCTTCTAATTGAATTTTGCCGACAGGATTAAAAAGATTCCGTTTGTTGGTAACTATTGCTAATGGATGGGGTGAAGAAGTGACGCTCATTAAGCGGTCAACTCCCTCCATAGGTATCCCTGCTTTTCGAAATTGGCTCATGTTATGGTGCCCGGCGCATCATGCCTATTTAAAGCCGAGCGTTGGTGTTGGTTTATTTTGTCAGGCAACATGAACCTAAAATCTCCTCTCCTGGTTTTTTATATTGCTCGTATTTGCTGAACTCCCTTGTAAAAGTTGCTAAATATGCTTTATTGTTTTTTATCCGGCAAACACCGGCTATTTTATTAACGGGAGCAACATTTAGTGCATTATTTTCGAATATGCTCAATATCGAACAAGCCGTAGAAGAGTGCGACGCAACCGGGTTTCATAGTAGCAATATCGCCTGGGTCATAATAAAATTGCATACCAAATACCGTTCCGATTTATAAATCTGGTTTTACCTTGTGTCATTGCATAAACTATTCTATGATACTCGCTATCGCTTGTCTTAAAAATTGCCGATTCAAAAACCTGTAGGTCTGTCGCAAAATCACGTACCAGGTGCTAAGGCAATGCGAAGGCCACGTAGGCATCTCCCGACACTGTGCCGAGTTTACCTCCGCCACAGGCAATGACAATAAACTGTTTACCGTTCACCTCATAGACAGAGGGCGTAGCAAAACCCGGAGCAGGCAGCCTGGTTTCCCACAACAGTTTTCCGGTGCCTTTATGAAAAGCCCGAAACATTCCATCCTTTGTAGCGGCAATAAACAGGAGTCCGCTTTGGGTAACCACCGGGCCTCCGTAGTTTTCCGTACCCGTTTCCTTTACTCCCTGCGCTGCAAACACCGGGTCATCACCCAGCACTGTTTTCCACACCTGCCCGCCGGTATTCAGGTCAATTGCGGTAAGCGTTCCCCATGGTGGTGCTAATGCGGGCTTACCCGATGGCGTCAAAAATTTATTGTAACCCGTAAACCGGTAGGGCAACTGCCGAAACGTATCGGCAGCCGTTGGTTGCATTTCAAACTTTTTTTGATAGGCCTCCTTATTGTTTAAAACAAATGCGGCAATGGCATCTTTTTCTTCCGCTCTCAAATAGTTGAATGCCGGCATCATTCGCCGCCCGGTATTAATAAATTGAATAAATGCAGGCTGATCAAATTTTTCATACGCGTTGGTGATTGCGGGATAATTTCCGCTGCCCCGCAGGTCGCTTCCATGGCAGGATGTACAGTGTTGCTGATACAAACGGGTACCAGCCTGCAAATAATTTTCCGAGCGACTTTTTTCTTTCTTCACTTCCTCCATCTTCAATATCCAGGCCATTTCATTGGCATTTACGTACAAAACACCCGTTACGGGGTCCACTGCGGGCCCGCCCCATTCTGCTCCTCCGTCAAACCCGGGCAATATAACCGTTCCCTGCAACGAGCCGGGCATAAACATTTTACCCGTACGATAGCTCATCAACCGCAACCTCACTTCTTCATACTCCTCCTTAGATAAATAGGGATTAATATCTTTTTCCAAAAATGTCTGTCGCACAAAAGGCGCGGGCTTTTGCGGGATGGGCTGGGTAGGCCATAAACGATCCCCTGCCAGTGTACCGGAAGTATCTACCGGGGTTTCTGCAATTGGGAATAACGGCTCGCCGGTTTCCCTGTTAAACAAAAAGACAAAACCTGTTTTAGTGGTTTGCGCAACAGCATCTACCCTGTTTCCATTATGCTTTACCGTTAGCAATACAGGCGCTGAAGAGGGATCATAATCCCAGGTATCGTGATGAACATATTGAAAGTGCCACCGGAGTTTACCGGTTGCTGCATCGAGTGCCAGCAAACAGTCGGCATAAAGATTCGCGCCAATACGTTTTCCTCCGTAAAAATCCATTGCGGCAGATCCGGTGGGAGCATATACGATGCCCCGTTCCTGGTCAATCGTCATCCCCATCCAGTTGTTGGCGCCGCCTGTTAAACGCCAGGCCTCCGGGTTCTCCCAGGTTTCATAGCCCCGCTCATTCGGTTGTGGAATAGTATGAAATATCCATTTCAATGCACCCGTACGCACATCAAAAGCCCGGATATGCCCCGGAGCGGCATCCATATCTTCGGACACCCTTGTACCGGTTAACAGCAAATTCTGAAATACTACGGGCGCCGAAGTTGCTGTAACAAACAGATTTGCTGCATGATCGCCCAGCCCTTCATGTAAATTTATTTTTCCTTCATTGCCAAAGCCGGTGATCAGCTTCCCGGTTATGGCATCAACTGCATAAATATGTTCCCCCACGGTGTAAAATATCCGCTCTTCTTTTTTATTGTTCCAATACGCAACGCCCCGGTTGTTATTGAGATTAAAATTCAGTTTGGGCAGTCCGTTTGCGGAGTTGTTGGGATGAAACCTCCATTTAAGCGTACCCGTAGCCGCGTCCAGCGCCAGCAGTGCCAGGGCCGGTGAAACTGCGTACATTACCCCGTTTACAACAATAGGATTACACTGGATTTGAGAATGAGCGGCCGTATCCGCATCGCCGGTGTGGTAGATCCAGGCCACCCGAAGGCGGCTTACGTTAGAAGTATCTATTTCCGACAAAGCCGAATACTTGTTACCGGTAGCATTACCGTTCACCATCGCCCAACCGGAATACCTGTCCGGAGTATGCTGATTGCATGCACACCCCATGAGAAGCGCTGCGAGCGTGAAAGCAAAAAACCAATAGCGTTTCATTATGTTATGGATAAAATATTTGGAGTACCCGGCGTTTCACCCGGCAATTATTCAACAATATAAAAAATTATCCCTACCAGCGATGAAGTAAAGCCCGGACTTCCTGAACGCTCCATTTTTTCCAGAAATTATAATTCATCAAAAGACAGTGAAAATAGATGGAAAGTTGTAGCTTTGCCGCCCATTATTGCCCGATAGTATAATGGTAGTACATCAGTCTCTGGATCTGATTGTCTTGGTTCGAATCCAGGTCGGGCAACTTAACACTACACCCGGTTCTCCTGCAAAGCCGGCTTCTTCCACCTAAGTTGCGGCAAGATTGTAAAACTTTACCGCATCATTTTCCATTTTGGTAAAATTCCGGTTAAAATATTCGGGGTCAGCATCATTCGGTTTCTACGCATACGCTGTATGGGTACATTCCGAATTCCCTGAGCGTGGTCGCGCAATAAAGTGAAAATACACTTTTCAGGGAGTACTGATTTTCAAAAACTTCGGATGGGTGTATATATAATTCCCGCAACAGCGTGGCTGCAACAAAGTTG
>JADZFY010000414.1 GCA_020854215.1 Chitinophagaceae bacterium
AACTTTGTGTATTCTTTGCGTATTCTTCTTTGCGATCTTTGCGGTTATTGCGGTTATTGTAAGATGTTTTAACCGCGAAGAGCGCAAAGCTTTGCGCAAAGTTCGCAAAGCAGCCTTCACTTATTTTCGCATTGCTTTGCTCCATGCGGCCGGTGGAGATACTGCCCACGGCTTTAATTGCACCCGTTTTTACAATGCGGCATTCAGATAATCTTGAATTTTTGTATACTTGCCGTGGCAAATTGCCCGTCCAACCTTATCATGTGTAAAATTGCGTTAAATCATTAACACAGGTTCTCAACCCCTGCAAATACCAAAGTAACTTTACAGCCCGATGAAAAAAATCTACCTGCTGATTATTGTACTGATCACCCTTTCCCTTATAGGCATTATCGTGATGCAGATTATGTCTATTAAGAACGCATTGATCATCAAAAACGAACAACTGGAGCAAAACATCCAGGTAGCGGTTAATGAAGTTGGACAGGAAATAGCAGAACAATCGGGCAAATTTCCATCGGCAGGTTTTCCCAAATTATCTCCCGAGTGGCCGTCCGACCAGTTTTTGAAATTACTCAAAACCCCTACGGTTTCCCAGCGATATACTCCTACCGAAATTTACAATAAACTCAAATCAGCATTAAAAAAACAGGGCTTAAAAAATACCAATTTCGAATTTGCCGTACTCAACCGCAACAGTATAACCAATAACTATGAAATGCAAACCCTCAACTTCAGTAAGCTGCTGGCCGACTCCACCCGAAGCCGTACCTTTTGGTTTCCGCTTTCGGCGCCATCGGGCAGCATCACCGAAGGATTGATTGCCGATGAAGAGTTATGGGTAATAGTGCCGGATGTGCGCAATTTTCTCCTGGAATCCATGAGTTGGATGATTGCCGGGTCGGTGTTGTTTACCCTTGTAATTTGTACAGCATTTTTCATTACGGTACGTACGATGCTCCGTCAGAAAAAACTGAGTGAAATCAAAAGCGACTTCATCAACAATATGACCCATGAATTTAAGACACCGCTGGCAACGATTTCTTTGGCTGTTGATGCGTTAAAGAATGAAAAAGTTTGGCGAAGCAAAGAAAAAATGGACTATTTCAGCGGTATTATTAAAGATGAAAACAAGCGGATGAACAAACAGGTGGAAACCATATTGCAGGCCGCTTTGCTCGACAAACAGGAAGTGCAGCTTAACCTGAAGCCACAGCACGTGCACGAAGTAATAAGCCGGGTAACCGATAATTTCAAATTGCAGATGGAAGATAAAAATGGTAAGGCAGAACTCCATCTCAACGCTTCAAAAGATTTGATTGAAGCGGATGAGGTTCATTTTACCAACCTGATCAGCAACCTGGTGGACAACGGCATTAAATATTCAAAAGATTCGGGGCTGCTGATAAAGGTGTGCACACAAAACACCGGTAGTGCTATACGTGTAAAAATTGAAGACAACGGTATTGGCATGAGCAAAGAAACGGTGAACAGAATTTTTGAGAAATTTTACCGGGCACATACCGGCAACGTACATAATGTTAAAGGATTCGGGTTGGGACTCAGCTATGTAAAAGCGATGGTGGATGCCCACAAAGGAAAGATAAAAGTAGAAAGTATCCCCGGCAAAGGCTCCACCTTTACTTTAGAATTTCCCTTGCTTCGCTAATTGAAAAAACGCAACAAGGGATTGGATTAGTGCTATACAGAAAAAACAAACATTTCCCGCCCTCTCCTAATGCTCCTCTTGTACATTATATAATAAACAACCATCACCGTAACTTAAAAACCGGAAACCATTATCCAGCGCATACTGATAAACCGTTTTCCAGTCGTTACCAATCAGTGCAGCTACCAGCAATAAAAGAGTAGATTGGGGTTGATGAAAATTAGTGATCAGTCCGCAGATCATTCTGAACCGATACCCGGGGGCAATCATAATCTGGGTTTGCGTAAGGAGCCGGGACAAACGCCGGCGCATCATCCACTCCATCAGGGCAGACAATGATTCATCTACCGAAACCACTTGTTCGCCAGGTGTTTCATAAACATCCCATTGGCCAATCGTCAGGTCTTCTATATCTACGTCGGCGTACTGCTTTATTTTCACACCTATCCAGTACAAACTTTCCACTGTTCTCAGCGAAGTGGTACCCACGCAAAAAATGCTGCCTGCATGTTGCCTTAATTTCTCTATGAGATCATAACGCACATCAATAAACTCTGTGTGCATGGTGTGATCCTTCATAATGTCCGCCTTAACCGGTTTAAACGTGCCGGCTCCCACATGAAGCGTTACAAAATCGTGAACGATGCCTTTAGTGCTGAACGTCTGAAAGATAGTCTCCGTAAAATGCAGTCCCGCAGTGGGTGCAGCCACCGAACCTTCCTGCCGGGCATAAATGGTTTGATACCGCTGTCGGTCGGTTTCATCTGCTTCCCGCTTGATGTAGGGCGGAAGCGGAATAACGCCTGCAAGGTGCAGCACTTCAGCAAAAGATAAATCATCGGGTTCCCACTGCATCTCCACCGTAAAGTAATCCGGTAATCTTTCCACCAGAAGCGCTTTCAAAACAATTTCACCGGCGCCTGTTGATATCCGCTTTTCCAACGCAGTACCCCTCTTCCATTTGGACGCTCCTCCAATCATGCAATTCCACCAAACCTTCGCTTTTTGCAGCATCGCCGTTGTTACATCCGGATATTGGGAATGAGGCGACAAACAGAATATTTCAATCGTTCCTCCCGTGGGCTTCTGAAAAAGTATCCTCGCCTCCACCACGCGGGTATCGTTGAGTACGAGCATTGCTCCCTGTGGTAAATAGGTGGCGATACCCCGGTAAATATCTTCAGTGATCTGCCCGTCTTTGTATACCAGAAGCCGGGAAGCATCCCGGCTCGCTATGGGAAATGCTGCAATACGGCTTTCAGGTAAATTATAGCTAAAGTCTTTGATCTGAAGCTGCTTCGGATTCATGGCGAATATATACAGGGGTAATTTAAGTGCAAGATAAAGTCATTCACTGTAATTAACCCTATAGTGTTTATACCACAAATGCACAAGTGGGCTGCTATTTTTTTAGACAGCTTCCACTAAACTTTCAATCAAATCTTGAACCGACAAAAAGGCTATCAGGTTTTGTTCCAGCTTGAGGGTGCATTTTTTCAGATTTTCGCATATAGTCTTTTCCGGGTGGTATAAACACAGATGCCTCCTTAGGTCGGCATGACAAACTGTAGTGCAATATTCAACATTGTGCAATCGCTGAACATTAGCACTGCTGCTCAAGATATATTATGCCGCTTGTCATGCCGACCTAAGGAGGCATCTGCACTTGCTGTTTCTGATACCTGACAGCGTTTCATCTACTGGGAAGTAAATTTGTTGCGACAATTGCAGATGCACCTGGGCTGCTGCTTTGATTTTCCTTCTAAGCACTGTGGAAATAAATTTGTCACCAAGTGATATTTTCCTTTAGTCTATATGCTTTAGTTGCCTCCTCCAAATCATCGTCAATATTTTCGTCGTAGGAAAAGTTGTTTACTTTCCATGTGTCTTTTGGCTTGTACAGGAAAAATGAAAACCTGATTGGCTGTCTGTCGTACTTTACTATAAAAGTTATCATTTTTAAACCCACTCCTGCCGTCTTTTCTGATAGTAATTCATAACCATAGTATTCACCGCAAAGGTCTATAGTGTTCTTGAGCTTGGTTTTTAAATTGGCCACTCCGTCTTGGTTTCTGTCAAACCACTTATTTGTTGAAAACGCATACTCGACTGCTTTAATCGGGTCTTTCTCATATAAACCAAAAAATTTGTCTGTGATTTCTTTTGTTGTCTGTGCAAAGCTTTTTGTCAAAAAAGAAAGGCTAAGCAAAATGAAGAAAATAGTCTTGTAAAGTCGTGTCATTGTCATGGTTGTTGTCAATTAGAAGAGCGTCTGTTTAAAGTAACGGCCAACGTACAGAGCTTGGCGAAGTACGGGTATTATTCCGTCCGCCGACAACCACTGCTGATTGAAAATATGTTGATGAAGATAACAAACAAAAGCTAAATAGTAAATGTCCAGCCCGATATGAAGCACAATAGAATTACCACAGATGAAGATAACTTGGGTCAGCCGTTATTTTGGCAAACCCCTTGTTGTATGTTCGCCCGGTTCGTCCAGTCGTTGTTTTAATTGTGTCAAGGGTTTTTAGAAGCGTCTGCAAGCAACACAGTTTTACGAAGCGATTGAATTGTGGCAGGCAGTAAATGTGTGGTGCTTTTGTCGAGCCAGTTAGTTCTTTGAAAATCAGAAGTTTTTTATTTGTTGCTCAAAAGTTTCTTTTGAGATGCCAAGAGTTTTCAGGTTTGTATGAATATGTAAAATCGGAATTTCTTTGTACTTGGTTCTTACAGTAACAGTTCTTGTGAGCCTTTTTGGATGTCCTTTGGGGTAGTTGTAATGGTCATGAGAAGCCTTTGTTCGTTCATATCTTAAACCGAGGCTTTCTAACCATGCGATAAATTTATGTGTCGAAATCTGCTTAACACCCATTTTTCAACAAACTGGAACGCTCCAGTTTTCATTGAATTGTTGTCTTAATAGCCCGGCGGGGATATTAAGTTCAACCATGGCAGGAGGTTCGGCTTTTTTGTGGTTTTGAATATTAAGATTCCATCCATTTTTAACCAAGTCATCATGGAGTGAACCGTTTTCTTTGCATTCATCAAGATATGCTTCCATTACTTCGTCAAAACCAACTTTAGCGTCCTCAATGGTGTCGCCATAAGAAGAAAGATTAAGAGAAGGGCAATATGCGACATAGTAATCACCTTGTTGAAATACAAGTACATTCAACTGAAGTTCAAGTACACTGTCAAACCCGTCTGTTTTAATGTAATTTTTCATGTTTTTATCTGACTTCCAATATTACAGAACAGAAAATGTGCCGATATGCTGTTTACGAAGTCTTAAAATTGAAAACTAAAGATAATGGATTGTTTTGAAATTCAAAATCGATCTAAATAAAATTTGATTATCAGCCAATTAATTATGTTTTAATATATTATGTTGATTTTAGCTCTTTTGCAGGTTGGGTCTGTGTCCAGCGTTGTGAGCCTGCAAATGTGCTAAAATGTGTCGAGCCAAAAGAGTCCCGGCATATTAAAACAAATTTGAAATACTGTCGTCCAGATTTTAGCTGTCAGTCCGGTTTAGCACTGTCGCTGGTCGGGTGACATACTACTCTCGGATTACTGTTACCTAAACGATTCTAAACATTTATAATCGCTTCCAATACGAACTTACGTCTTTTAGGAATTATAGATAGCGGTATTTTTTAAGTAGCAGAGTGCCACCGAGCGGGTATGTCGTGTGTTCGAGCCGGAGAATAGATAAAGTTCAGGCAGAAGGAATCCATTCTGCCGTTGTGCCCTGTGCGAGTATTCCGTTCTTGGATTTTTATTTCAATTCCAGACAGCGGGTGAGCTGCGGTCGGTACCAGAGGTCAGACCGCGGCTGGATTCCAATGCCTGGATGAGAGGCGCACTTCCAGTTAAAACGAGAATTATTGTAGGGAGACACTAACCTGTCTGGTTTAAGCGCTTGCGAACCTAAGATATTCAAACCATAACCAGACAGGTTTTATCGTGTGGCTGGCGTTTCAGTCGTTATGCTTGCCTTTTCTATTTCATTGTCTCTTTGCCAATTAATAATTTCAATTGTCAAAAAGTTTCTGCGTCATTAATATTTTGCCAATGTTTTTCAAAAGCCGGTGAAAATCTTGTCGGTATTCTTTAAACCGTTTTTGCCTTTGCATTCGTGCGGTTTTTTATCTGTGATATCTTGTTATCATCTTTATTGATAATTGTTGTGATGATTTCCCGGATTCTTTTACCGGTTTCCAGTATTTGTTGTTGCAGATGTTTGCAGGTATTCCATTCTTGCTGTAGTGCAAAGAGGCAAACTTTCCTGCCATTATAATGCAAAGCTTTGGCTATTTCGCCTTCGCTTTTACGGCAATTAAAATGGCGATGTTTGGCAAGCGACAATCCATTGGTATCACCAGCAACAAAAACGTCTATAATTTTTGTTTGGGTTTCGCCGGCAATATCATTGACTACCACGTCTTACCTCCTATTCATGAGTCGAAGATATTTTTGAATACGCTTGACAGATGAGGCAGCCTGATTGAGCAGGTTCAGCCGGTGCCGGGAATAAGTGGATTCTTCAACATCACACCGAAAACGCATTCAGTACAAGGCACAGACATCCTAAACTTCGCCGACATCCGTGGTCTGTTTTTTTCACTATCCACATTTATCCACAGCAATCCACATTATTCGCAGGTTTGAAGCTCAAAAACACATTGAAAAAGTCATTAAAAACACCGATGGTAAAGTGTTTCCCAAAAAATAATTGCTGTGGATAAAATAATTAAATCAAATCTTGCGTTAAAGGTGGGAAAATGTGTTATTTTGTGGGAATAAATGGGAATTAGTTGTAACTCTTTATAAATGATACGGTTTTTAGGGGAATATGAAGCTACTCTGGACGCAAAAGGTCGGTTTCTCCTTCCAACAGGATTTAAAAGGCAAATCCCGGAAGGGGAAACCGGTAGCTTCTT
>JADZFY010000415.1 GCA_020854215.1 Chitinophagaceae bacterium
AGATTTCTCCATTCCTTTCGTGCGCCATGAAACTGTTGCTTTTTGAGCAGCAGGCAGACTTGTAATCGTCATTTCTGCCTTGTGCAGCTCTCCTGTTTTCAAAAGCAATGGCGTCGCATTGTTTATTTCATTGGCAACGCCTATGGTTATGTTATTGATGACAGTCTGTGCGTCTATGATTAATGTAACTACCGTATTTTGGGGCGCTGACACATACAGGAGGTAGTCATCCGTTGCGGGTACATCTATATAGAACCGATAGGTTGTATTTTGATCAAAAATCAGGTGCTCTTCTAATTGAGTAAAATCAAAAAGTACCGGTTGAGCTGCATTTGCGGCAGACTGTATATTTTCTTTTTTTGCTGTTAGTACATTTACCGTATCCGGATCAGATTTCAATATGCTGATCAACGCCTGTCTCAGTCCGTTATGCTTTAATCTGACCTTTAGTTCGGGAAGTAGTAAATCAACTAATTTTTTTGTTTGTGCGGCAGGGGTAGTTTCAGTAACTACCGTATCAAATATTGTTTTCAGCTCAGGGAAATTTGCGCCGAAATTTGTCAGGTCTGCATTACTATCAGTAAACAACAATCCCAGGGAAGTTTTAAAATCAGCGATATAGGTATTGAGATCGGGTTGTGTGGTGATGACCGTCATGTCTGAAAGCGCCAATGCGTCGGCCGCATTTTCCAACAATGTTTTGATAGCAGTTGATACGATGCCTGAATGAGTCAGTTGTTTCTTGAAAGGATCGAATCCCAACTGAGCATCCACCATTGCAATTTTTACAGGCAATGCTTCCTCTATCGTATTGAGGGCTGCGGCATAGGTATTTGTTCCCATCAACAAACCAAAGAAAAGATCAGTAGTACCTGCGTCGTACACCTGCAGCATTTTTCCTTTTGCGAAATTGAAATCTGCATTGTCAGGCGCTATGCTGTTTTCTTTGTCAATGGCTGTAATCGTATCACGGAGAATTTTGATATTTTTTAGCAGTACTTCGTTTAAAGGACTGAGTTTTCCTGTGAGATCTACATGATGTAATAGGTAAGCGAGGTCAACGATTTTCAGAGAAGCTTCTTTCAATTTCCGGGCAATCAGCATAAATTTCAACAACGAAGGCTCATCCGCTTCCATATCATTAGCCAAAGGATCTATGCCTGTGAATGCGCTCAATTCTGCCATATCAGGAAGGCTCAGTTTCAGCATTTTTGCACATTGTTCCACACGAAGGGCTAAAGCTGCGTTGGTATCCAATACCAATAGTAAGTTCTCAAATTTCTTTTCAGAATAAGAAAGATGATCGGCAATTTTTTTAAAGTTGGCTATCCTGTCAAATAGCCCGATGAAAACTGCGTCTAAATTGGCATCTGTAACCTGCTGCGAAGCAACAGGCAGCAACACATAGATGATATTATCTAATGTTTCTATTTTCCAACCTGTTTTGCGAAGCAGCCTCAGGAAACGGTGGAATTTGTGATATGCCACTGCCGTCAATGTGTTGTTTGTATTGTCGGGTAGGGCATACCTTAATTCGACCTGGGCAAAATTGCACTCACTGGATTCCGGGCCCACATCGGTTAGCGTGATAAGCCCCATAATCAGTTCCTTATTGTTTTTCAGCCATTGCTTCACATCTCCGCCATAATCAGCAGGAAGTGTATCATCCGGAATTAAATCATCCATTTGTGCATCGGTTAGCGCACCGGTGTAGTATTTATTCAGGTCAACCAGGCTGACATGCAATTTTTCAAACAGGGGAACGATGCTATATCCGGGGTTTATAAAATTTGTTTTTAGCAGTTTCACTAAGTCTTCATAACTGATACCCACTCTTCGGCTGAAAATCTTGCCGTTGGCAATGGCCGTATTCAACTGAGCAATGGTATTGGCTGCAGGTTCACCAAAATATTCGGGAAGCGCCTTGAAATTTATATCAGTGATGGTTTTGTATTCGTCCTCACTAAAACCTAAAGTTTCTTTTCTCGAAGAAAGGGCTGTTGAAAATTCAGACAACATTTTTTCAAGGCTCACCTCCCATACGTTGAACAAACGTCGGAGCGTTTCCAACGGTTGATGAAAAGGAAGGTTATACGGGAATACTTTTTTCTTCAGTTCATCGTAGGCTGTTTTGTCAACGAACTGCGGTTCCGCAAGCAATGCTGATTGTGTTATTTCCTCAGTGATATCATGTCCCTTTAAGTCAGTGAGATTGCCATGAATGAGATAGTATTCGAGTATTTCATTTACCAGGTCAATATAGGGCAACGCCATATTTGTATTCTCGCAGGAGAGCTGGATGTGCTGTATATCCGGTCGCCGGGATAATAATTCATCTATCGGATTCGATTTATCATGCGGAACATCTCCCAAATCAAGAAACTGCAAAAGTTCAACCATATATGCAGCCGGACTTAAAACCGATTTGCAGTGATCGCATGCACAATAATCCATATTGCCCAGCAGTTCTTCGAGGGTGGGGTAGGCGATGGTCGCATTTTGTTCTTTAGCCAATTTGCCGGTAATGGAATAAACATTAGCCATAGTTTGGGAGGTGATATAACTGGTTGCAATTCCCAGGGAAGCGCTATATACTTCCGCAGCTTTGGTATAGGTCATTTCTGCTTCAGCCGAACTTGGAAATTTTGATCCGTGGGCCATCATAAATTCGGTTTTGGATAGCTTTGCGATTTGGTAGGCAGAACTCAGTCCCGTCTTGCTCAATGCAATCATGGATTCGTCTGACGGAGTAAGTTGGTACATCCTCTCCATGCTTTTGGCGGAGGCTTTAGCAGGCGCACTTAATTCTTTAAATCCATCCCATGTTTTTATCGGTTGGCTACCGATATTGTTTTTTGCTTCGTTGCCATTAAAAAATTTAACCAGTTCCTCTGTGGGTGCATTGTCTCCCGGATTGATTTCTTTTCGCTTTATCATTTCGCCGGCTACAGCGGTTGGATAACTTATTTTTACCTCGTTGGCAAGGTGGTTGGCATATTCATCTGCTGTAATACCTTCGGGTATGTCGCTACCGATAATAGTCTTCCATTCATCTGCTTTGTATAAGCCACTACTTACGAGGTCAACATCGGCTTTGGTATTATACTTTTCATACACTCTTCTTACGAGAGGAGCGTTTTGCCCGGTAAGAAAACCCAATTTGCCATCCAACTTCAGTTGAGCTATCGTTTCGGCACTAAATCCTTTTTGCGCAAGCATGGACCAAAGTTTACTGCCTTCACTTCCCACTTGTTTTTGTGTTTGAGCAAAAATATTTTTCTGGTCTGCATTCAATCTAAAGCTCAGCATTTCATCCATACTGGAAACTGATGCATAGGGTTTGCTGCTCAGCATATGTTTAACGGATAAAGACTCCAGTGTTTTAATAGTTGCCTGTACATTTCCTGCAGCAGGGATAATGTTTTTTTCCTGGGCATTTTTTATGGCGGCTTCTGCCTTTTGCAATGAAACGGATGCTATCGCATCTTCAGTAGCAGGAATTCCTGAGCGTAAAAATGCGTACACATGAGCCGGGTCTATCTTCAAACTGGTTCCCAGTTTATGGGCACTGGCGAGCATGGCGGTAATTCTTCCATCCCACCCGGTTTTGTTCGACAAATAGGTGATATTTCTGTTCTTATCATCCTCTTTCAAATCGTTTAATTGCAGCCGGCCTAAGTGTGGCTTCACTTCATCAATAAGGGAATTGAATTCGGATGAGGTGGAAACGCTTTCTGCAGGTACCACCACATTCAGCATTTCATTCTGTGTTGCATTGTATTTTACAATAGATCTTGCGAAATTGTTCTCCTGCCCTTCTTTATATGCCCTGACTTCAATATCAGGATCGCCCTGTACAAAATTGTTTTTAAAACCGACGGAATATGCTCCCTGCCTGTCCGTAGTAGACTTGCCCGCAGAAATATCTCTGTCTAATGTAATGATGAATACTTCGGCAATAAATCCCGTCAAAGGCGTGCCGTTATTATTAGTTACCGTGCCGCTTACTAAATATTGGTTACCTGGTGAACCTCCAGTATTATCAATGACATTTAATTCTTTCAGTATTTCATTCATCCTGCTGGCAGTTTTTTCTTCTACTACGCCTTTAAGGTTATCACCTAACTGTTGCTGTAACTGAAATATTCTTACGAGTTCTGTTGTGCCATCTCCGTAAAAGGAATCCCTGTTTTCCATTTGCAACAACCGAATCAGTTTTTTCAACTCTTCATCAGTAGGTCTGTTAGGGGTTGTTTTGATGATTTCCTTTTTCAAAAACAACAATAAGGCATCCTGCAAGTTGGCGACTGCTTTACCCTTTGACTGCGGAAGTATTGGCGCGGCTATCGGTTGCATAATCTATTATTTTTATTTTTTTTAAATGAATGCGAAAGAGGATTCTACTTTTTTATTCACTTTGAAACACGCAAGGCATTGCTCAAACGGAACTTGTTTCTTATCCGATAACTAATAAAGTGATTCCTCCAAAAACTTCTCCGTTCAGGTTATTGGTTGCAATAATTTCAAAGCCGGTCATTTCATTTTTTTTAAGACCTAAATCAGGAATAAAGAGATTCAAGGGCGTTGTTGTGTGCTCGAGATTCATTTGTCTGAATTCCGCTATTTCTTTTCTGAATTTTTCTGCCCTGGCTTCGCCGGAATGTATCAGCCGGTTAATTTCCTGCATTTGAGCGTGCATTCTTTTTTGCTGTTCGAAGTTAAATTTACCGTCTTCGTTAAACTCAAAATAAGCGGTATTTTCTTTGATCTGCATTCTGGCGTTCTCTGTCTTTTCGGCAAATTCCATCTTAAATGGAGGGATGCGATCGTTATTGATAATTCGGAAATCTTTTGCGGATGGATGTCGGAGCGCTAAAATCTCTTCCCTGTTCATTGGGATGAAATTCACCATCAGTTGTGCCTGAGGCATGTGCAGGATATTCATTTGCATTTGTGAAGACTGGGCTGCAATGTTGAGATTTTGCTGTCCGATATGTCTGTCGTGTCTTGGGTTTAGAATGGTATCATGCACAGGGATATCTAAGGGAGAAAAAGAGAATACCCTTGCAAACAAACACCTGTGCCCTGCATCATCAGGCGGAATCAGGTATTGGATGTTTACTTCTGCGGAACTGTAGCAATCTACCCATGCAGAGGTCAATCCTAATTTTTTTGCGAAACGGGTATCAAATCCCAAACTTGGAGTTACCAGGTAGAACTCTACTTTTGCAGATGGCACTATTAAATCGCCCCTGTTGCGAACGATGCATTTTATATTGTAAAGCGTTCCCACATTCAACTCCGTAGTATAGGAGTTTAATGAATTAAGGGGAGATACATTGAGGTCGGGGGACCTCCAATAGGCTACATTGGCTCCCGGGCGGGTACCATCGTCGCCTTCGTAAGAGCGGATCAACAGGTAAGAACTGTCATTGAAGTCCCGTGGCGGCCGTCTGTTTTTTACCGGTGAGTTTTCAATCATCCGGGCAAAGGTTTCTTTGAGCTTTGCCCGCTTTTCTTTTCTCTGTGCCAGAAGTGTGCTAATGACTTCGTTGGCTTTTTTAAGATTTTCTGGATTCATAAAAGATGAATTAATTATTTTAAGAATCTTAATGCTACATTGATATTATCATCCGCCGGATCTCCACCAGGTACGTTAACCATTAGCGGATCCGGAAAGTCCGGAGGATCTGCAACCGGATTTTGTTGCTGTGCCCAGCACAGATAAGAATAGCCCCTGTCGCCATCTAAATTAAAGTCAATGAGGCCTTGTTTGTTTAAAAAGCGTTCATGGCATTTTTCAATCAGCGTCATCGCATTACCGAGGCTGGCTCTTTCTAACAACAGGTTCCTAAGCCGCGTGCCGTCATCATTGTTGATTGGATTTGTGTCGGGAGTCAACCCTTCTAAGAGATCGAGGATGTTTTTTGGGCGGAAGGGTATTTTTCCAAATGCATAGTGGAGAGATGTTTCGGTGAGATAGCTGCTTAATGCACCCATTACATGGCCTTTTTCATTTTGAGTAAATGGATACACCAAATGCCTTTCCTGGTTGAATAGTGATTCTTCAAAAGTAGAAGGCACAAATTTTAACAGGGGAAGCAATGGGGCAAATGGCGCTGCATTTACACCAGTGGGATCAACGTTGGCCGGATTGGCAAACTGAGTGAGCCTCGGTTCGTTTAAGTGTTCTTTCATTGGAAACGCCAGACCATTCATGGCCACCCCCAGTCTGAAGTTTTGATAAGCGTTGTAAATCTGTTCGTAAATTAAACAGGCTGCTGCGCGAATGGTAGAAGTACCGAGTGTGGTAATGGCGCCTGCAAC
>JADZFY010000416.1 GCA_020854215.1 Chitinophagaceae bacterium
CCCAATCCAATAGGTCCTTCCCGGTCGCCTTTGCTTTTGGCTTTATCTTTCATCCACTGCTGGCTTTGGTTAAGGTATTCTGTTTTGGGCGTTATGCCCTCGGATACCATTCCACTATTGGCTTTGTAAGGATCGGGTGCGACGAACGGCGGTACATGATCGTAGTAGCCGTCGTTTTCATCGTAATTAAGGATAAAGATGGTTTTTTTCCATACTTCCGGATTCTGCGTAAGGATATCAATCACCTCACTCAAATACCAGGCGCCATACCAGGGCGCTCCCGGATGGTCTGAAAAATTGCAGGGGGCAACTACCCAGGATACTGTTGGAAGTTTACCGGATTGTACGTCTTGCCGGAACTGGTGCAGCACATCACTCTTTGGAATTTCCATTTTTCGTTGGTTGCCTCCGTCATTGTACGAAATACTGGTGAGCTTTCTGTAATCAGGGTCGGTTCTGTTATCCGTGAATGCTTTTTCATGAAGGTCTTTGTGTAGCTGCGATAGTTTGTTGTATTGCTCTAAGTTGTATTTCTCTCTGTCGCGGGTAACTTCTGCAAGGAGTTGTTGTTTCTGAGAAAGTTCTTTTTGCAGATCGCTTTTTTCCTTACTTCCGTCTGCCGCGCCGTTGAGTTTGTCCTGCAATGTCGTAATAAGACCTGGTAATACTTTCTCCATTTTTTCGAGATAGCGCATATGTCCGTGCGAAAATCTTACGTTAAACTGGGTAAACCATTCTATGGGGTTGTCGGTAAAATTTGCCAGCCAGTCTTCTTCTTCTCCCTCAAATCCGGTATCCACACTAAGTTCATTTTGATAAATCCTCCAGGGGATGTTATTCTCTTCGAGGTATTCGGGAAAAGTTTTCCAGGAAGCCTCCCTGTCGTAGTTTACATCTGAGTTATACACGTTAGCTTTTACGTTTTCATCATGCTTTTCCCTGATGGTACCTGTCCAGAAATAAAGTCTGTTGGGTGTAGTTCCCGTAAGGGAGGAACAAAAATGCTGATCACAAACGGTAAATGCGTCTGCGAGGGCATAATAAAAGGGGATATCTTCCCGTGTAAAGTGACCCATGGTGATGGGCATATGCCTGATTTCTTTATGTCCCGATTTTTTTGCTTCAAGCCATTTATCATGTCTGCCTTCGTTACGGGCATCGGTCATGTCGCTCCAACCATGGGGTAAAGAACCTAACCAGGTAATATTACTTTCTTTCAGATTCAGGCGAAAAGGCGCATAGGTTTCTCCTTCCGCATTAGACTGAAGCCATACTTTATTTTTATTGGGCAACGAAATTGCGCGGGGATCATTGAAACCACGTACGCCCTGCAGCGTACCGTAGCAATGATCAAACGAGCGATTTTCCTGCATCAGAAAAACAATATGTTCCGCATCCAGGTAGGTAGTGCCCGGAGCCGGGTTGATAGCAAATGCTTTTTGAATGGAGGCCGGTAAGCCGCTGAATACACCGGCGCCGCCAGATAGCAATGCCGCCTTCTTAATAAAATCTCGTCTTGAATCCATGATATGAAAGGGTTTAAATTTGAAGGGATAAATATAAGCATTTGGCAGGAAATCCCGGGATGCTTTGTGTTCTGCGCAGGCAAAAAGAAGATGGTGTGTTAAAGCTTCAAAATCCAAATTACATAGGACAAAATGAATATGGGAACATGTAGTTCACACCAGGTGCAGGAACTTACTGTGTACCCGGTGTATCGCCATTGGTATGCCGGGTATTTCGTGAAATATTTTCAATGGTCCATTCTACTCTTTTTTCAAATGCATGAACGCGAACAGCACAATCCATTTTCAGGCAGATAGCACACGATGACTCCAGACAGGGATCTGCATGAACAAAGAGTTCAACCGATTCACCAAATTCATTTTTTATCAATCGCGACAACAGATCAATTTCAGTGTGCGCCTCTTTTACGTTCAGGTACCAGGGTACGGTAAGATGGCAGTCCATATGCAGTACCGTCCCGTATTTGATAATACGCAGGTTATGCAGGTCTATCCAGTTAACGCGTCGGTTGGCGTTCAGCAGCCCTACCATTTTTTGAAGAAGTGCCCGGTCTGCTTCATCCATAATATCCGCGATAGAACGCCTCACGATGTGTAAACCGGTGTATATAATATAGCAAGCCAATAAAATTGCAACAGCATTGTCTATCCATCTAAAGCCGGTGAACCGGATCAACATTAATCCCGCAATAATTCCCAGGGTAGACCAGGTGTCTGTTTGCAAATGTTTTCCACTGGCTATCAGTGCAAGTGAATGATTTTTTTTTCCGGTGCGCACACAAAAGTAGCCGGTAACGTAGTTGATAATCGCAGTAATGCTAATTAGTACAATACCGTCATCAAGTTGCCGTAAAGGATGGGGATGAATCAATCCATTAATAGAAGTATATATGATGATGAGGCCTGCCACCGAAATCAGGCTTCCTTCAACAGCCGCAGAAAGAAACTCGGCTTTGCCATGTCCGTAGGGATGATTGGCATCGCGGGGCATAGCAGCGATATACAAACTGTATAAGCTGATAAATCCTGCAATTACATTTACGATGCTTTCCAGCGCATCGGAAAGTACCGATACCGACTGCGTAAGATACCATGCAACAATTTTAACAAGAAACAGAATCACCGCAACAAGCGTTACTATTTTTTGGAGGCGTAAATTGATGCGGGCCGTGTGCAAAAGCGAATAATTTTTATTGAAGGTATTTTTTATTCTGGTATGCAAAGTAAAGTCAATTCAGGTAAAGCAATATTTCAATAACAAAACAGTTGTTAGTTTGAAAGTTCAATTGCCTTATTTTTGTTTTCATACAAAACAGTAGTATGCATTTTCAGTTTAGTGAAGAACAATTGATGATTCAACAGGCAGCCCGCGATTTCGCGCAAAATGAATGTTTGCCGGGAGTGATAGAGAGGGATGAAAAACAACAATTTCCGTACGATCAAATTTGGAAGCTGTCCGAATTGGGTTTTATGGGGATGATGACGGGATCGCAATATGGCGGTGCTGGTATGGATACCATCAGTTATGTGCTGGCCATGGAAGAGATCAGCAAGGTGGATGCCAGTGTGAGTGTATGCATGAGCGTGAATAATAGTTTGGTATGCTGGGGGCTGGAGCATTATGGAACCGAAGAACAGAAGCAACAATACCTGGTTCCTTTGGCCCAGGGGCGTAAAAGCGGACAATTGTATATTGGCGCCTTTTTACTGAGTGAACCCGAAGCCGGAAGCGACGCCACGTCGCAGCAAACCATTGCGGAAGACAAAGGAGATTATTATATCATCAATGGAACAAAGAATTGGATTACAAACGGCGGAACCGCAAGTGTGTATTTAGTGATGGCGCAAACGGACGCATCAAAAGGAAGTAAAGGCATTGACACGTTTATTGTGGAAAAAAATAGTCCGGGCGTAACGGTTGGTGCCAAAGAGAATAAACTGGGTATTAGAGGAAGCGATACCCACAGCATTATGTTTCAGGATGTAAAAGTACCCAAAGCTAACCGAATAGGCGAGCATGGTTTTGGTTTTCGCTATGCGATGAAAACGCTCGAAGGTGGCCGTATTGGTATAGCGGCCCAGGCACTGGGCATTGCTTCGGGAGCTTATGAGCGTGCCGTTGCCTATGCGAAGCAGCGAAAAGCTTTTGGAAAAGAAATTGCGCAGCACCAGGCCATCCAGTTTAAATTGGCAGATATGGCCACCCGTATTGAAGCCGCCCGCCTTTTATGCCTGAGAGCTGCCTGGGAGAAGGATAACGGAGGAGATTATGCGCTAAGTAGTTCAATGGCTAAAGTATATGCCTCCGAAACCGCGATGTGGGTCACCACGGAAGCGGTGCAAATTCATGGAGGATATGGATACGTGAAAGAATATCATGTTGAGCGCATGATGCGGGACGCAAAAATTACCCAGATATATGAAGGCACAAGTGAAGTGCAGCGAATTGTGATAGGCAGGGGGATATTGAAATGATACTCGTCTTGCTTATCTGATGATTTCATACTATCGTTTGCAAAAGCTGTTATTGACAGTTTGGTTATGAGTTTGAAAACTATCCTGTGATTAGTTGATGTTCTCTGGTTATAAGAATCAGTTTACCTTAGTGCTGTTTGAAATTCAATTAAAAAACACCGAAAGTCTATGCATATCCTTCAACTCCAAAATCTGCGTAAGCGTTACCACTCTACCTATGTACTAAACGACATCAATCTGCTGGTGGAAGAACCACAGATCATTGGTTACATCGGACCCAATGGCGCCGGAAAGAGTACTACCATAAAAATTCTCACAGGTATGATTGAGAGTTTTGAGGGCACAGCTATTGTACTGGGAATGGATATACGAAAAGAAGCTGTTGCCATCAAACGGCGAATCGGCTATATTCCCGAACAGGCTGCCCTGTATGAAGTGCTCACGCCAATTGAATTTCTCGAATTTACGGGCAGACTTTATCAGTTACCGGAAGATGTTATTGCAAGAAAGTCGTGGGAATTACTGAATCTTTTTGGTTTGGCGGATAAAGGAAAAACACGAATGACCGGTTTTAGCAAAGGCATGAAACAGAAGGTGTTGCTCGTAGCCGGCCTGATTCACAATCCTGAGATTGTTTTTTTGGATGAGCCTTTAAGTGGTTTAGACGCTAATGCGGTGATATTGGTAAAAGAAATACTCACCCGCTTGAGGCAGGCGGGGAAAACGCTTTTCTATTCGTCTCATATTATGGATGTCGTGGAAAAAATCAGCGATCGCATTGTAATTATTAATGATGGTGGCGTTATTGCCGACGGAACCTTTGACCAACTTAAAGCACAGGCTTCCGGAGGATCCCTGGAAAGTATTTTTACCACACTTACGGGGAATGAAAAACAATTGACTACTGCAAGCACATTTGTGGAGATATTAAACAGCTAACATGGAAACGTGGTTACTAAAATTAGTGCACTTGTTTGATAAAATGTTTATCCGCCAGGGTATTGATATCCAACAGATGTATGCCATTGTGGAAACTAAAATGCTGATGGATAAACGGAGGGTTTATGTGACCTGGAGACAAGACAGTCAGAGCGAGAACAATAACCACCTTTCGATGATTTTAGGCGGATATTTTCTTTTCGGTGTTCTTGTTTCAATCATCGTTTTCGTAGTACCCTCTTTTATGCTTGCTATGATATTTGTGCATGCATACATTGTTTTCATGATGGGCATGACGTTGATCACCGATTTCTCATCCATCCTCCTGGATACAACAGATAACCAAATTGTACTACCTAAACCGGTGAATGGAAAAACGCTTATGAAAGCGAGGCAAATTCATCTTGTATTGTATATATTTCAATTCACCGGTGCGTTAGTGATATTACCATTAGTAACAATTGGGGTAAAGTACGGAATACTTACCGGTATAACATTCGTTTTTACTACTGTACTCAGTGTATGGTTAGCTATAGCTTTCACCTGGTTCATTTACCTGCTTTTTTTACGCTTCAGCAGCGAAGAGAGAGTGAGA
>JADZFY010000417.1 GCA_020854215.1 Chitinophagaceae bacterium
CAAAACCATAATTGCAGAGCGATGTATACTCTGAAAAACATACTCCCCGTTTGTATAGTATTTCTTTGTATTAAATGTAATAATCCAATGCGGTCAGAAACCAAAAGCCCCCTGCCCGTCATAGTCCACGAACACGCTCATACAACATCCATGTCCGCAACAGACAGCGCCACAATGATCAGCCGAAATATCAGCGTGGGGGGAGATGTTGAATCAGAGTTGCTGCTCAATGTGGACTCATTAAAAGCAATGAAAACAGTCGTGCTCAGGAACTTCAAATTGGTTTGTCCGAATGGAAAACGCACAGATACCTTTCAAACGATGAAGGGGGTTCTGTTGAAAGACGTTCTCAACAAAGCCGGAATAAAGCAATTGAATCACAAGGATCGTAATTTCTTCATTGTTGCCCGCGCTACCGATAACTACAAAGCCACCTTTTCCTGGGCGGAAATATTCAACAACTCAACAGGAGAAAACACCTATGTGTTGTACGAAGAAAATGGAATGCCCATCAGAAACCGGGGTGATATGATTTTAGTTTGCGCCAATGATATCCACACCGGACCCCGACACGTAATGTGGCTGAAGCAAATTGAAGTTACCCGCGTACAGTAACAATTTGCGTATCTTTTCCCACTATATGTTATTGCTGCCCAATTGAACATTTCAGGCATGAACTACTGAAACAAATCTTCTATTAATCAATGCGAAGCCGGCTAATCTTTCAGGATATAATCTTTAACTTACAACTGCAATAATCGCACGTCCTATTTTCACGGAGAGTTTTACATCATAATCTCAAACCATGAATGCCGAAACCCTTTCATTATTTTTCTACCTGTTGCTTTTTTGTATAGCTTTTCTTTACGCTTCCGTGGGGCATGGCGGCGCCAGCGGCTATCTCGCCCTGATGGCCTTATTTTCCTATGCACCGGATGTGATGCGCCCTACCGCTTTAATGCTGAATATTTTTGTGGCAACAACCAGCTTCATTCAATACTATCGTGGCGCACATTTCCGATGGCGTTTGTTTTGGCCCTTTGCCATTGCTTCTATTCCGGCGGCATTTGTTGGCGGCTTAATCCAAATAGACGCCCATCTGTATAAAATAATTCTGGGTATCCTTTTACTTTTTTCCGTTATTCGCCTTGGAGGATTAAAATTTGACGACAATGCACCACAAAGAAAACAACACTTCTTCGCATCTGTGTTTATAGGTGCAATTATCGGCATACTCTCCGGCATGATCGGTATTGGAGGAGGCATTATCCTTAGCCCCCTGATACTATTGTTGCACTGGGGGAATATGAAACAAACGGCAGCGGTTTCTGCCTTGTTTATTTTGGTAAATTCCATTTCTGGAATGGCAGGGCTGGTTACAAAGGGAGTGCATTTCAGTCCCGATATGGCATGGATGATTGCGATTGCTCTTTCCGGTGGACTCTTAGGTTCGTATTTAGGTTCGATGAAGGTGGGAAATAAGGTATTACGACAAACCCTGGCAGTGGTGCTCCTGGTAGCATCGGTGAAATTATTGTTTACCTGATGCAAAAACAATAGCACTATTAGAATTAACCTTTAAACCTGCGTCAATAAGAAAAAAAGATTAAATACCGGATAGTGCCAAATCATGTTAACCATATTGATGCCTATATTTTGGCCGGTGGTAAAAGTTCCCGAATGGGTACAGATAAGGGATTGCTTTTTTTTCATGACGTTCCCCTGATTGAAAGAATAATCCAACAACTGCAACCCTGCTTTCAACGATTGACAATTATTTCGGATAATCCGAAATACTGTCAATTTGGATTACCGGTTACCACCGACCTGATTAAAGACATAGGTCCTGCCGGTGGCATACACGCCGCCCTAAACCACACGCAGTCCGAACGAATTTTTGCAACCAGTTGCGACATGCCTTTTATCACTACCGAAGCGGTTCAATTGATGATTGAAAATAGCGAACGTTCTCAGATTGTGCTACCCATTACTGCGGGGAAACTTCAACCTCTTTTTGGTATATATGCAAAAAGTTGTCGGGCAAAATGGGAACAACTGATTACACAAAGAATGATTAAATTACAGGAAATGGTCTCCCATTTCGACCTGTCAAAAATAGACCTGGAAGACTATGGCATTTGCAACGACAAGTTGTTCATGAATGTAAATAACAAAACCGATTTAGATCAGGCCCTGCAACAACTATAATATGGATATCAGTGTACTCACATTCGGACAAATTGCGGATATTACAGGCGGAGGCAGCTTAACTATATCCAACATCAACGACACGGATGAATTGATGCGGCAATTGAATGTATTGTTTCCCCCAATGCAATCTTTGCGGTATTCTATTGCGGTTAATCAAAAAATCATCCGCGAAAATACAACGCTAAAAAAAGCGGATACCGTGGCCCTCCTGCCACCTTTTTCCGGCGGGTAATTTAAAAGTATGCACAGCTTCGATAAATACGACCGATATCAGCGTCAGATTATTCTGAAAGAACTGGGTGTTTCCGGACAGGAAAAATTGCTCAAGGCTAAAGTAGCCGTGATAGGTGCCGGCGGACTGGGCTGTCCTGCATTACAATACCTCGCAGCAGCCGGAGCAGGCACCATTGGCATCGTTGATTTTGATTTGGTGGAACTTACCAATCTGCAAAGGCAAACGCTTTACAACATGGAGGACATCGGGAAACCTAAAGTTCAGATTGCAACAAAAAGGCTGCGTGCGTTCAACCCCGATATCAACATAGTAGCACACCAGGTTGCTTTGGATAATCGGAATGCTATGGATATTTTATCGTTGTACGACATCGTGATTGATGGCACCGACAACTTCACCACCCGGTACCTGGTAAATGATGCCTGTGTATTGCTGGGCAAACCCTTGATTTACGGGGCTGTCCTCAGGTATGAGGGGCAGGTGGGTGTTTTTAACTTTGGTGAAGAAACGGAAAAAACAAACTACCGCGATCTGTTTCCACGGCCACCTCTGCCTTCCACTGTTTTATCGTGTAATGAAGCGGGCGTCCCCGGCGTATTACCCGGCATTATCGGAACGCTGCAGGCAGCAGAACTGATAAAAATGGTTACCGGTATTGGAGAACCGCTAACCAACTCGATTATGACGTACAACCTCCTCAATAACTCCTTTTATCAATTTCAGCTTTCGCCGCTTAAAGGGTACGATAATCCGATTCCCCGCAGCAGGGAGGAATTCGAACGATTTGACTATTCCTGGTTTTGTGAACGGGAACACGATCCGCTTGAAATTTTCTGTGATGAATTTGATGTGCTACGCAAAAAGGAGTCCATCACCATTATTGATGTACGCGAAGAGGGGGAACTTCCCATCGTGGATGAATTTTCCTGCATCAATATCCCCTTAAACCGGTTTGAAGATTTTGTGGACGCTGCCGTCATTCAGGAAAAAACGGTAATATTCTGCCTGTCGGGGAAAAGAAGTTTACTGGCGGCAAAAAGGCTCAAAGAAAAATTTCCGGCTTCCTATATTTATAGTCTGAAAGGGGGCATTGCAGGCTGGAAGAAACAACAAATGACCAAATAAAACACATGAAAGAAAAAAAGAAGCGAACAGTGTTTATTGACGGCCCGGTTACACCTGCATTTATCGCTGATGCTATACAGCAGCACAGCATTAAAACCGATATAGGCGCTCACAGCATTTTTCTCGGACAGGTACGTAGCGACATCATTAACAAACAGGAAGTAGTAGCCATAGAATACAGCGCCTACCGCGAAATGGCGGAAGATAAGTTTCATGAAATACGGGAAGACGCCTTCAGAGATTTCTCACTGACCTGCATGCACCTGTATCATAGTCTGGGGAGTGTGAAGTCTGGCGAAATCAGTTTATTTGTTTTTGTATCAGCCCCACACCGGCAGGATGCAATTAAAGCATGCGAGCTATTGGTGGAAAGAATCAAAAAGGAAGTACCGGTTTGGGGAAAAGAAATTTTTGCAAACAACCACTATCAATGGAAGAAAAACACGTAGCGTTGTAAACGCATTCCGTTCGAATAATAATTTTAGCGCCTTCTTTTATTAATCCATCAATATGATTGATATTACCTCAAAAACAAAAACACACCGCATTGCCATTGCACAGGCAACCGTGAGCGTAAGCAGGCAGGAAACAATTTCCGCCATTCAAAACAAATCGGTTCCCAAGGGAGATGTGCTGGAAGCAAGTCGTGTAGCCGGCCTATTTGCCGTTAAACGAACCAGTGATATGATACCCGATTGTCACCCCCTGCCTGTTGAGTACACGCAAATACGATTTATCATAGATCAGCTCAACATCATCATTGAAACAGAAGTACATACCATTTACCGCACGGGCGTAGAGGTGGAAGCCATGCATGGCGCTTCGGTAGCCGCTCTCACCCTATATGACATGCTGAAACCTATTGACAAAGAAATTGAAATCAAAAACATAAAACTGCTCCGAAAAAAAGGAGGAAAATCGCAATACGCCGAAAAGATGTCTAAAACCATTACAGCGGCCGTAATGGTTTGTTCAGACAGTATTGCTGCGGGTAAAAAACAGGACACTGCGGGAAAAGCAATCATGGCAAAACTTGAAAAATGCGAGGTTGACATCAGGGATTATATCATTGTTCCGGACGAAATAAAAACCATTCAGGAAAATGTACAGGCCTACTATGAACAGAAAACAGATATCATCATTTTAACAGGCGGAACAGGTTTATCGCCGAGAGATGTTACGCCCGAAGCTATCCGACCTATGCTTGACCGTGAGATACCCGGTATAGGGGAAACAGCGAGAAATTACGGGCAGGAGCAAACGCCCTATTCCATGCTATCCAGAAGCCTGGGAGGATTAAAAGGAAATACGCTGATTGTTGCCCTGCCAGGTTCCACACGTGGCGCTGCAGAAAGTATGGATGCCCTTTTCCCTTACCTGCTTCATTTGTTCAGGGTAATGGAACCTATGCGGCACGACGACTAAACTACGGCTTCCGGCTTTGAGCAAACAACAGTACCATCTTTTTCAACAGATAAAATTATCCGTATAAAGAACGAAGGATAATTTATTTTTGATTTCGCTGAGAAGTACGGACACGTTGTTTTTCTGATTTCTGAAAGAATTAAACCATTATTATGTTTTCCAAAACCACAGAATACGCCCTGCGTGCAGCTATTTATATAGCCCAGGAAGGTTCTGAAAATAATAAGATCAGCATTGTGGCAATTGCTAAAGCTATTGACTCGCCCCAATCCTTTACTGCCAAAATTCTACAATTACTCACCAGGGACAGTAAAGTAATCAGTTCCGTGCCGGGGCCAAACGGTGGATTTTACATGACCGAAGCGGCAAAACAATTACCGGTGTATTCAATTTTGGTTGCCACCGGTGAAGATATAACGCTAAATAAATGCGTATTAGGACTGGATAAATGTTCCGAAAGCAAACCCTGTCCTATGCACCCACGATACAAGTCTATCAAAAAACAATTGCTTCAACTATTTGAAACGGAAACGATTGGCAAACTGGCAACGGATGCTAAACTCGGATCTGTTTTTATTAAGAATTAGTTGATCAGGTCATTGATCTTCGTCCAAAGCGCATTATCAAATCCTGAAACCGCGAAAGTGGGATTATTAGGATCTGAAGCTTCACCCATGCGCACCACCACCATCTTTCTGGATGGGATAACGTAAACGCGCTGATCTGCCGCCCCCATACCCGCATACATGTCTGCCGGTGCATTGGCGACCAAGTTCCCCTGAAAAACATTTTGCGATCCGGGTACCATGTATTTGCTTTTACCGTTCAGCCACCACAAATACCCGTAAGATGGATTAATGTCCTGGGAACTGTTGGTGCAAGCCTTAAAAAAAGATTCGTCCACAATCTGTTCATTATTCCATTTTCCCTGGTTGAGTGCCAGTAAACCAAAACGTGCCATACTGCGTGTAGTGCTATGAAAAATTTTGAATAGCGGGCCAAAATTCCAGTATCCATCCATGCCTATTTTATTTTTCAGTTTGGCATCAAAATACGATTGGAAGTCCTGGTTACCGGCTTCTGCCACCACATCCATCAGCTTTTGAAACACATTGCCATACGCCCATCTGGAGCCGGCATCAGCCACATACGTTAAATTGGACTTTATCACCAGGTTACTTTCGTCACTAATTCCGGAGGTCATAGAAAGCAGGTGTTTCACGGTAATCAGGTTTTCTTTATCAACGGGCTCGCTGGTCCAGCCTGTACCCAGGTAATCAGAAGCCCTATCGGTAATATTCAGTAATCCGTTCTGCTGTGCAATACCCACTGTGGCAGATACCAGGGTTTTACCGGCGCTATTCCACTCCCAGTCTGCTGATGCATTATGTCCGTTAAAGTATTCCTCCATAACTATTCGTCCATTCACCAGTATCATAAATGATTTGGTGTGCTTTTGACTCAGATAATCTTTCAAAGGTTGAACCGCAGTTTCCTTCCAGCCCAAACTGGTACGTGAAACCGTTTCCCATGTGTTACCGGAATTGGCAGGGAAATACATGGAAGTATCAGGAGGTGGAGGATTTTCACCCGTATCTTTTTTACAGGATACAAATGGAAGAATGGCCAAAATAACAAGCAGGCAATTTATACGCATGGGTAAATTTTCGTTGTTTGACCTGAGGGCATTGTCTGGGTTTATTTGCCGTAAAATCTTTTCTCAAAAATCAAATATCAGGGATGCTCAACAATTACAGCCACGTGCTCTTAACGAAACGGGCTACGGCATTATTATAAGCAACGATGCGGATGCCGCCTTTCGTTATAGGTAAAAGAAATAACAATGGAAACCGCTTTCAAACCGATTAATATTCATTCACCTTGATAATATTGACCGGGCAGGCCTCCGCCACTTTTTTTGCCATTTCAACGAGAGACGGATCAATAACCAAATTGGAAATTTGCTTTTTCGCTACGGATTTCAGGAGGGTGGCTTTCCCGTCTTTCTTAGACATACGCCACAATTCCGGCATCATTTCGTAACAAATGCCACATCCAATACATTTGGTTCTGTAGTGAATAATATTAGGCATGGGATGTTTGAACGATCTTGTAAAGTTTGTCCTTTGCGGATATCTTTCTTTCGCAGGGGATAGTGAGGAGATCCCCTTTCGCTGCTGTTTCAGCATCCAATCCGTTCACCACTAACCGGTCAACCTTTTCTTTAAGGATGCCAAAGTCCGGACTGGATATCAAAACAGTGTCGCCGGCTTTAAGCTGTCCGCTTTCCACCACAAACTCACCAACACGAATTTTTGAATAATAATTTTTCCCCTTTCCGATATACACTTTTTTCTCCGTTGCCGCCGATCCGGGATCAGGCGTCCACTCCCCTAACTTTCTGCCTAAATAGTAACCTTCCCAGAAACCCCGGTTATACACTTTAGACAATTCTTCCTTCCATTCCTCAATCTTTTCTCTATTGTATGTTCCGTTTTGCACGGATTCCACAGCTTCCCGATAGGCTTTTGTAACGGTATACACATACTCCGGACCTTTACCCCTTCCTTCTATTTTAAGAATAGTTGCGCCACTTTGAATCACCTGGTCCAATATATCAATTGTACACAAATCTTTAGGCGACATGATGTACTCATTATCCACAACAAGCTCTTCATTGGTTTCGAGGTCGGTAACCTTATATGCGTGACGGCAATTTTAATTGCAGGCACCACGGTTGGCCGACGAATTTTGAGCATGGAGGCTCAGATAACATTTACCGGAAATAGCCATACACAGGGCGCCATGAATAAAGATTTCTATTTGCATAAGCTCACCCGAAACTCCCTTTATCTTCTTTCTTGTTATTTCATCAGTAATTTGTTTAACCTGCTTCAATGTCAACTCTCTCGCCAATACGATCGTATCAGCAAAGGCAGAAAAAAATCTTACCGATTCTATATTGCTCACATTAGCCTGGGTGGAGATATGAAGAGGCATTTTAAGCTGTTTGCAATACTCCATTACTGCAAAATCAGCGGCTATAACGGCGTCAATACCTGTTGCCTTTACTTTCTTAACAATGGTTTTGAGCAACTGCATGTCATGTTCATACATCACCGTATTAAGTGTGATATACGTTTTAACACCCTGCCCGGCACAAATAGCTTTAATCCGGGGCAAATCCTCCAGCGCGAAGGAGTTGATGGATTTTGCCCTCATGTTAAGCTGCTCTACTCCAAAATATACTGCGTTTGCCCCGCCCTGAATGGCGGCATGCAGACTTTCGAATGACCCCACGGGTGCTAATAACTCAATCTTCTGTTGCATAACCTTCACATTTTCCGGGTAGCTTCAGCCATTTTTTAATTGTCAACTACCCAACGCGTTACCATTAAAGCAAAAACCCGGATACGGATGATCCGGGTCTAACAAATTTTACGGGCGTTACAGGTACTATTGAATCTTAAAACCGGAACGCAAAGTTGCAAAAAAAGACTTATTTATCTTTTATTTTTTTCCGATTAATCTACTTACTGGCAAATTTGCCAAAATACAGGAAGAAAACTGCCGGAAGAAAGATGGGTACATTGCAAGTTTCCTCGTCTTGCATTTTGCCGGCAGAAATCCTGTTACCGAAGAACGCTTCGCATACACAACAAACATCGGCAAGGAAATCCTTTCCTGCCACCCCTTCATGAAACCACCCATCATATTTGTTTTGTATATGAAATAAATCCGGGTAAATTGCCCAACTGTTGGATCTGAAGGACGATGACAATCAAGACAAGAGAATTCTCCATTTTTCACCGTAAACTAAACTCAACCAATAATGAAATCCAAGTATCTTTTATTCTCCGTAGCCGCCTGTGTGGCATTACTAATCAATAACATCCAACCATCCCTTGCTCAAAAGAAAGCGAAGCCGGTAATTATCGGTTATGTAGGCGGATACAATGGGAATATAGTAGAGACTGCCCGGATTGACGCTCAAAGAATGTCGCATATTAACTATGCTTTTGTAGATGTAAAGGATAACCGCGCCTGGCTGCACAATGAAAAAACAGATACGGTAAACTTCAGGAAACTCAACGAACTCAAAAAAATCAATCCCGATTTAAAAATACTGATCTCCGTCGGTGGATGGACCTGGAGTAAAAACTTTTCTGACGCAGTACTTACTGACACGTCTACAGCTAATTTTTCAAAAAGTGCGGTAGAGATTGTTGCCCAACACGATCTTGACGGCGTAGATATTGACTGGGAATATCCCGGTATGAAGGGCGATAACAACAAATTTCGCCCGGAAGACAGAACAGGCTATACCGAGATGTTTAAACGCCTTCGCGAAGACCTGGATGCCCTGAGTAAAAAAACAGGAAAGAAGTACCTGGTGACGACGGCCATCGGTGGATCCCGTGAATTTTTACAGCACACCCAAATGGAAATTGCCCAAAACTATTTGGATTACATCAACCTGATGAGTTACGACTACGATGGCACTTACGATAACATGTCTTCCCATCATTCTAATTTATTTGCCCCTGCAAATATGCCGTATATCTATTCCACGGATATCATTGTAAAAAACTTGCTGGCAGTAGGCGTAAAGCCTTCAAAAATTGTAATGGGTATCGGATTCTATGGAAAAGGAAAAATCGTAAAAAGCACAGACAATAACGGGCTGTATCAAATACCTGTTCGCCCGATGTTTGGCGGCGGATATACCTATCTGAAGGACAGCCTGGAAAATAAAAAGGGCTTTACTAAACATTGGGATGCCGCTTCTTCGGCACCGTTTTTATTCAATGCCGAAAAGAAAATATTTATTACCTACGATGATGAGCGATCGGTAAAAATCAAATGCGACTACGTGAAAAAGCATCAACTCGCCGGCACTATGTTTTGGGAATATTTTAGCGATAA
>JADZFY010000418.1 GCA_020854215.1 Chitinophagaceae bacterium
CGGCCGTCAGGACCGTTCACCGCATCCCTTCACGACCTCTTTTTCTATACATGATGTGCGGATTACGACACGCTTTACGGACAATTATTTCCCGGCTGGTTTCTTTGCAACCATGCATGAGGCCGGCCATGCGGTTTACAACCAGGGCCTTCGCTATGAACTTGAGCGTACCCCTCTTGCGGACGGCGCATCACTTGGTGCACACGAATCGCAATCGCGGATGTGGGAAAATCTTGTTGGCCGCAGCCGTCCATTCTGGAAATTTTTCATGCCGCGCCTGCAAGCCGTCTTTCCTGAACAGTTCAGGAACGTAGATGCCGAAAAGATGTACCGTGCAGTAAACCGCGTACAACCCTCGTTCATTCGTGTAGAGGCGGACGAGGTCACCTACAACCTGCACATTATGCTCCGTTTCGAGTTAGAGAATGCACTGCTCGAAGGACGCATAGCGGTGAACGACCTGCCCGAGGCCTGGAACGCCAGGATGCAGGAATACCTCGGTATATCGCCACCAGACGATACACATGGTGTACTCCAGGACGTCCACTGGTCACACGGCAGCTTTGGCTATTTCCCAACCTATTCCCTCGGCAATTTTTTTGCTGCTCAATTATTCGATCAAATCAAAAATGACATTTCCGGACTTGATATATATTTTGAGAAAGGCGAGTTTCATATCCTGCTTGAGTGGCTCCGCACACACCTGCACACCCACGGCCGCAAGTTTACCCTGGAAGAATTAGCCAATAAAATTACCGGCGAGTCCTTACAAACACGTTCCTTCGTCGCATATCTGAAAGATAAGTATGGTGAAATGTATAACTTGTGAATATACAAAAGTAGGGGCGAAGCATTTGCTGGTTTGGGTATGAATGCATGTATGCAAATTATAGCAAATGCTTCGCCCCTACACTGCGCGGCAAACATTGCTATTATTGGAATTTTTCAAAAAACTCAATTGTTACCTGTTATCGGATAGCCTGGAATAATTCGCCCTCATTTTTACCCCGTGGAAAAAACCGGAAAAAGCTTGCATTCTTCTTTATTTTTGTATTATCATCCTTTTTAAAGAAGAAACAATTTCCTATCATCTCTCCACGTAAAAGAAGCTTGACATTGCAAAACGGTAAATGATAATCTCTGATTGTCTTCGCCAAAGATGTCATCACGACGATGATCTGCACCCATGTCTTAAGCAAAGAATGTCATCACGGTGTCAGAAGCCTGGTCGATGGGTTGTAGGCCGGATTATACAGCCTGTATAATCAATCCGGAAATGGGCAGTTAACGAAAATGCAGAAAAGCTTGATGCGAAAGTAGTTACAATGCGTGACAAGAAGACGCTGCAACCTCTTATATATATCGAAGCAGTCTGTGTTTGCCGTTTTATACAGACTATATAATCATTGTTGGGCAACCTATTGAAAGGTCAGGAATTAAAGGGCAATGTTAATTATAAAAAAAAACTTAAGATGTATAAGAAACATTCTTTTCAGTAAATGCAATTTTATACAGACAATGATTTTGGGTTTTAGATTAAAAAATGCTTGCATTGCTGTATTTCCAAATGTTCATGTAAGCATAAAGCCCACATCATCAATAACGGGCGATGGCTTTCTAAAGTTGGGGGCAAAATGGGACGGCTTAAGGTATCTTTCTTCAGAAATAAAACTGGGAAAAAAAGCCAAAATCATAGTAAACGGTGATTTTAAAATAAATACTGGATTCCATATAAGTGTGAATGAAAACGCAACATTGATTCTTGGGAGTGGATATATTAACAATAATTTGACTCTTGACTGTTTTGACAGCATTTCAATCGGAAATAATGTTGCAATATCTAAAGGAGTAACTATTCGGGATAGCGACGATCATGCCATCAACGGAAATACAACTATAAGTTCTCCTATTGTTATTGGAAACCATGTGTGGGTTGGATTGAATGTAACCATACTTAAAGGGGTTCATATTGGCGACGGTTCTGTAATTGCGGCAGGGGCAGTTGTCACTAAGAATGTTCCTGAAAATTCGTTAGCAGGTGGCGTTCCAGCAAAAATAATTAAGAGCGGTATTACATGGAAGTGACATCCCTGCGCAGAGAACCTTTCTCTCCTAATTATCAAATCTGAAAATCCTATGCATTGAGATAATTCAACCGTTTGATAGCATCCATCTTCTCACTGTTTCCTACCTTTGCTTGTTTGACGGCCTTTCTCAATATCTCAATGGAACGGCCGTAAACCTCTTTATCAACTGGGTATGGATGCCCATCCTTACCTCCATGTGAAAACTGTATCTTACCGGGTCATTGAAACTGGGACTTTTGCCATATACAATCTCTGAGATCAAAGCCAGGGCACGAATAGTCTTTGGCCCTACCCCCTCTATTCCAAGCAGGGATTCAAAGTCTTTCGGGAAGTCCCACCCTTGCCGCCAGCAATGAAAAGCCCCAGTTCCTTTTCAAGTCCCTTGATACCCTCCTTCAGCGCCCACAGGTAGTTATAGTCACACCGCTTGAATGCCGGTCAAATCCCAATACACAGCCCCACGCCTGAAACCAGAATGGATCGGAAAGTCTTTTGGGCATTTCATGAGGACCGTACTCACTCACAATGGCAGTGGTAACCTCCCGTACAAGGCGTTTCATTCGCTGGAAAAGCCACGACGGAGTCTTGCCCCCCGTGAAGGGGCAGATGTGCAATATCTGTCTTCATCTTTTTTTATTGTTGTTGTTGAAATACCTTGAAAATTATGATTCTTAAGTAAAGAAGATCATCAAGGTTGTTATACTACAGGATTTTTAAAAAGAACCATCCAATGCGTTATTATCAAACGGCTTTTTTCGTTAGGAAGGGGGTTGAAGTAAAGTGCGCCTCTTAGAAGCCCAATATTACAAACACAGAATTTATTAAACTAACTCTTGTAGCGTATAAACATATCGTGAAGTTTCTGGCAGATTTCCTTGACGACGATATTGTTGCGACGGTAAAGACCCACGAAAGCCCCTCATCTTCAAAGGATTCTGTAAACCATGGCACTGCTTCATCTGCAAAATGATTCACCTGGTTATGCCGTATTACCAGGGCTTGGATACGTTCTTCCATACCAGGGAGCATTTCAACAGGGATGATGCCGTTCCACTCCTTTAAAAAACCCTCGACGATATAAGGCCTGCCGCGCTTATCAAACAATTGATACCAGCCGTGGGCAAAGGACATGGAGGCATCCTTGCTTACCACCTAACCCCATACCATCGCTCCATCGATATCTAACTCAGACAGCTCGGAAAAGAACAGAAAAACGGAATCTTCACAATCGCCCTTTTTCTTTTGCCTTGTTTCTATTGGTGTTTGCCAATACTTTGTCTTTGCTGGTTCGGCCCGGCAATCAATATCAAAAGCTATTTTCTTATATGCCTCATAGATTCGTTCGCTGTCATGGAAGGCCTCCATGCACCATTTTTTATACCGCGGATTATCAGGGATGCTGTTTTCATCCGGGAATTCTGGGGTGGGGGGAACTCTTGGGACATCACACGTATTTATTAACTTTGATTTAAATTGTCAATATGTTCACATGGCTAGATCCGCTCGTGTGGTAGTACCAGAGGCACTATACCATATTACTCAGTGAGAACATTGCCGTTCTCCTGTAGAGCTGTATTCTACTGGATGCCCAACTTGCATTTCAGGGATTTCAAGGTGTTTTTCATAAGCATGGTAATGGTCATGGGGCCGACACCACCCGGAACAGGGGTGATATATCCCGCGATTTCCTTTGCCGCTTCAAAATCAACGTCGCCTTTTAAAAGGGGAACCATTTTTTTGGGGTCGTCCTTGCTGGGTTTTTCACCAACCCGGTTAACGCCCACATCGATGACGCATGCACCAGGCTTAATCCACTCCGGCTTTACCAGACCTGGAACGCCTGCCGCAACGATCAGGATGTCTGCGCGCTTGCAATGTTCGGCTAAATTTTTGGTCTTGGTATGAACAACAGTCACTGTTGCATCCGCCCCTCTTCCCTTCTGTACCAGCATGTTGGCAATCGGTTTCCCCACGATATTTGAGCGTCCAACGACAACGGCCTCAGCGCCGATTGTTTCAATCCCGGAACGCACGATCAGTTCCTGAATACCGGCCGGCGTGCAGGGCGGGAATTTCAGCTCTTCTCCCCCGATCATAAGGCGCCCGA
>JADZFY010000419.1 GCA_020854215.1 Chitinophagaceae bacterium
AACTTTGGAACAATTTTGTTTCAAACCAGTTGCTCTGCGCCTTTCTTGCAGGAATGGAATCAACAGTTTCCCTCTGCGGCTGATTTCAGTAGTGAGAAAGAACTTTTTAGTGCTGCAGGAATTCCCTTCATTCCTTCCTGCAGGCGTGAAAACCAGTCTTCAATTCTTGCTTCCCGGGGGGCGAACGCTCTTCCGCTCATACAACCTGCGGATGTACGGGGTGTAATTCACTCCCATAGCAACTGGAGCGACGGCAGGCAAAGTATTGAAGAGATGGCAATAGCGGCGATTGAAAAAGGGTTTGAATATTTGGTCATCAGTGATCACAGTAAATCTGCTTTTTACGCCGGCGGATTAAATGAAGAGCGCATAAAAGAGCAACACCGGCAGATTGATGCCCTTAATGAAAAACTTCGTCCATTCAAGATTTTCAAAAGCATTGAATCTGATATTTTAAATGATGGAAAACTGGACTATTCTGATCAGATGCTTAATACCTTTGACCTCGTGATCGCTTCGATCCATTCCAATCTCAAAATGACCGAAGAAAAAGCGATGCAGCGTTTACTAACTGCCATTCAAAATCCTTTTACCACTATACTCGGGCACATGACCGGGAGATTACTCTTAAGCAGGGCGGGATACCCGGTGGATCACCATACGATTATTGATGCATGCGCAGCGCATGACGTAACCATCGAATTAAATGCCCATCCCCGCCGGCTGGATATTGACTGGCGCTGGATTGAATATGCGCTGGAAAAACAAGTGCTTATATCAATTAATCCGGACGCGCATCACACCAGCGGATTTAACGACATCCGTTATGGTGTGCTCGTGGCACAAAAGGCTGGTGTAGTAAGAGAAAATAATCTGGGTTGCTATAGTCTGACTGAATTCGAAAACTTCCTGCAAAAACGCAAAGAGAAGAAAAGACGCTGAGTTGTTTGCACGTTTGTCAATAAAGTTATAATCGCGGGTTTGCAACACGTACCCCTTAATCCTCTCAGGCCTCCAGACCATTTTCGTACAGCGGCAGTTCCACAAAAAAAGTAGTTCCTTTTCCTTCTTCCGTATCAAACCATATCCTTCCTCTTGACTGCTCAACAATTCCTTTGCAAATTGCCAATCCTAATCCGGTGCCCGAAGTTTTTGTAGTGAAATTTGGAGTAAAGATATTGGGAAGCATTACGTTGGGAATACCGGTGCCACTGTCGGTAATACTAACTTTTACACTATGCCCGTTTCTGTCTTCCCGAACCGTTACCTCTCCATGTTCTCCCTCCGGAATGGCTTCAATTGCATTTTGCAGAAGATTGGTGAAGAGTCGGTTGATCTGGGTTTTATCCGCATCAATATAAACATTATCCCTATTGCTGTCCCAATGAATTTGTACGTTTTCCTGCACATCATGCAGATAAACCAGTGAATCCAAAAGCCGGTTTAACTCAAACACCTCATTTCGCGCATTACCAATATTGGCGAACTGCGAAAATTCGGAAGCGATTCGTGATAAATGGTCTATTTGTTCCACAAGGGTTTGAGCCACGTTAGACGACAATTCCTTTACGTTGGGCGCATTATTATTGATAGCCTTTTGCAAATACTGAATACTTAGCTTCATAGGTGTCAACGGGTTCTTAATTTCGTGCGCTACCTGCCGGGCCATTTCCCGCCACGCTCCTTCTCTTTCTGTTTTTGCCAGAGCTACGGCACTTTCTTCCAGTTTCTGAACCATCTTATTGTATTCCGTAACCAACCGTCCGATTTCATCTTTCTTTTTCCAAACAATTTCTGCGTTATGCTTACCAAGGTTCACATCTTTCATCATAGCACTAATCAGCGAAAAAGACGCCGTTATTCGGTTGGTAAGGAACAGGGCAATTATACCGGAGAGCAGGAAGATAAATGCATTCAAATTAATTATGGTAACAAGGAAACTCGATATTTCACGCTTCAGCCTGCTTTGTGAATTAAAATACGGAATATTAAGATATCCAACAGCATGTGTACCGTATCCCATTACAGGCACGTATATACTGAGGTAATTCATCTTCCCGTATTGTTCTTCCTGTACATACTGGATTTTTTTTAGCCTGTTTAAATTATAAAATGCCATTGGGTCCATCATTCGGCTTAGTACGCCTTTGTTGTACACGAATGGTTGGGAGGTTATTTGAAGTGAGCCATCGGAATTATACAGATTAACATCGGCGTTGTGCAACTGCGCCAAGTCGGTTATCTGTTGCCGAATAGAATTACCGTACGAAGAATCGTACACCTCCATAACTTCTTCCAATAACCGGTGGTCGCTGATCTTGTTTTTTAAAGCCGCAGAAATATCCTGTATTGACCGGCTCAGTTTGTCGCGGTTATTTTTATTGTATGAAGCCGTAAAAAACAGAATAGTGGCGGCACCAATAACGATGAACGAAAACACACTCACAAAAATAACTGCGCCATAAATCTGCGACCGGATATTAAAATCGGTTATTTCGCGCAAGGCCTGCCATCGGAAACCCGACTGAATGATGATACTCGCTACTTGAAACAAAGCCACCAGCAACAGAAAAGAACAAAATAAATAGGCAAAAAGCGTTATTGCCTCCATAAAAAAGCTGCTTCTCCTGGTAACAATGATAACTTTAGTACCTAATTTATACCAGAGTTCGCTATAACCGTTTGTGAGCTTTTCATAAAACTCCTGTTTCGGCAAATCCTGTTCCGTAAGGCTTGTGGGAAAGCTGTAATCGTTCACGTACATCTGCAGCGCACCATTATTGTAGATAGCATAGGCGTAATCGGGTGCATATTCAAACGAATAATCTTCAGCCTGCCGAAAGAGTTCGGGGTAAACCGCCTCACTCCGGTAACGCTTAGGATTGGCAACCATAAAAAAATACGACCGGATATTCTGAGTACTGTCTCTGATTTCCTTAAAATAAATATAACTGAATCTGTCAAATGCTGTTTCGTAGTAACGCAGTCCGGGTATTTTTGTATTTTTTCCCTGCACCGAATAAATGGTATTCAATTCGTCAAACGTTAACCTTTCGCCGTTTGGCATGGGTCTTCCTGCAGCATCATAAAAGAAAAATTCCGTATCGTATTTATTAAGATAGGGCGTGAAGTTGGCATTGATCAAACTGTCCTTAAACAAATTGCTTTGAACAGGATCGTGTAACCGCGGAAGGTTGGGAAGAAAAAAGTTGTTGCTGAAACTCTGAATGGCAATATTGAGCAATCTTTCACTGGATGGGTCGGTTTGCATGATCAGCTTTTCGGCAGTTCGTTTCCTCAACTCCAGCTCTTTGGAACGATTTTGAAAAATAATGATTGCAGCTATAGACGCAGAAAAAATAAATAGCCAAAAAAGCGCATTCGCTACCAGGAAATTATTTCGTTTTAAGCCAAGCTCAACTTTGCCGAGGAGATAAACAAACAGTACCAGCCACACCAGCATACATAACTCAAACACTACATAAACACTGTTTATCCTAACACTTAACCCCAATAACCCAATAACCGAAATGATGAATATAGGATTATAACGTGAACTTCGATTGAGGATATGGATTGCCTTAAACACCGCCTGCAGAAATATAAAATAGCCTAACGAAATACAGCAAATCACAATAAAACCAAAAACGCTATAAACGGAAAGGCTAAAGAAGTTCGTAACGTCAAATGAAATTTGAGAATCCGCTACCAGGCTTCGGATAACATGCCCGCCAATAAAAGTACCCAACACCATCACTGCGGCCAAAATAACGATGAGTCCTCGTCTCCAGGCTAAATGTTCAATTTGAAACCGGATATGCTGTTTGGCAAACTGTATTCTTGCAAACAGTACAAGCCAGAAGAAAAGAATACTGTTGATGAGCAGATCGCCCAAAGAACGGGAAATGATACTGGAACCATAAACAACGGGATCAAACAGTTCAAACTGTCGGAAGTTGGCCGGAATGGGAAAAAAATAGCTAAGTGTACGCAACCCGATCATTAGCACTAACATAAAGGAAACTCCCACAACGGCGCCTGCAGAACGTGAAAGCGACAGCGCTACGTTATGGAAAAAGAAGAGCGTGAGCAGGGCGCCGAGTATCCTTAGCGTTAAAGTAAACCAATCGCTGCTGCCCTGGCTAACCAGTGATTTAGGCTGCAGATAAAAAAGTGTGGTGCCCGCCACACTTTGAACAGGGTATCGGGTGGGCGTAAATACCAGTGCATAATCTTTTTCAATATGTTCATGCTGCACAAATCCATTCTTCAGGTATTCACTTTCCAGTACATATTGCTTCCTAATGGGCAATAAATACAAGGCGATAAAATTATTGCCACGATAGCCGAATGTCTTCCTGATGACTTCATACTGACCATTGGACAGAGAGGCAATATACTGCGTCTGTTCTTTCCGAAGCAGGCTGTGATCAGGCAAAACGGACTGGGTATTCCAGAAAAGCAGATTAAAATTACCGGGAGTCACCTCATCATACAAGAAAATTTTATATTCCTGTTCAAGCACGTGTTGTACTTCAGCTTCTGTTTCCCGGCGCTCCAATATTTTTCCCAGGAGTGTCGTATCTTTTAACAAAAGGTCAAAGCTGCGCTCGTTTCTCCAGATATATTTTTCCAACGACTTGGTAACACCTCCGGGAGATGAAGTGTACGACCAATAGTTGCTGAAAATAAAAGAGATGGTAAATAACCAAGCTGCTCCTATTACCAGGTAACCGTTATTATAAAAAATATCGCGCCAGAATTTTTTCAAGTTCCTCTGTTTTGAAGTTTCACCTGGTTCCAGATGGCATCCATTTCTTCCAACGACATTTCCGTGAGGTGTCTTCCATTTGCCAACGCTTCTCTTTCCATTTGGGTAAACCGGTCTATAAACTTTTTATTTGTCCGTTCAAGCGCATTTTCCGCATCAATATTCAAAAAACGTGAATAGTTAATCAGCGAAAACATGAGATCGCCGAACTCCTCTTCAATGGCTTCCGGTACATTATCCGTGATTGCATCCTGAAGTTCTTTCATTTCCTCTTCCACTTTCACCCATACCTGTCCCTGGTTATCCCATTCAAAGCCTACCTGTTTTGCTTTTTCCTGTAACCGCATTGCCTTTACCGTGGCAGGAAGCGCTCTCGGCACTCCATCTAAAACTGACTTTTTCCCTTCCTTAAGTTTCAGGTTCTCCCAATTACGCTTAACGTCCTCTTCATCTTTCACCTGTACATCACCGTAAATATGCGGGTGACGAAAGATCAACTTTTCACAAACACCGTTAATCACATCCTTCAATGAAAACTGATTCTGTTCAGTCGCAATTTTGGCGTAAAAAACAATATGCAACAAAATATCTCCCAGTTCTTCCTTAATATCTTTCCAGTTATTCTCCGTAATCGCATCTGCCAACTCAAAGGTTTCCTCAATAGTAAGGGAACGCAGCGTGTGAACGGTTTGCTTTTTATCCCATGGGCACTGGTCCCTGAGTTCATCCATAATTTTTACCAATCGTAAAAAAGATTCTCCGGTTGCATTCATATATTACACTTTGTAAGCCGATATGATAAAGAAAATAATAATTAAAAAAGTCATTCCCAATAATGTCATCCAGCTAAGTAGAAAATATTTGAGCAATGTTTTCAATCTACCCTGCCCGTAAAAGTTACGCATTGCCCTATACACATAATAAAACATGTACAAAATTACTCCTGATCTGAGAATAGAAAATATCCACCAATGCCACTTCGTGTACGCACTATCCAGCAAATAAAAAAGCAACATTAAAATAAAAAGTGAACAATAGGTGTGGATGGTAAATATTCCGTGATCAACATAGTAAAACCGTTTCCTCCGAACATACAGCATCTTTAAAAGAAGGGCAAACAAGGGTAGCGACACAAACAATAATGCAGGGAAGGAATGTTTAAATTTGTCCATTAGCACCTCCATAGATTTTTGATCACCCGTTTCCTCCTGGCCGTGCCAATGCAACAACTTCTCAGTAATGGCACGCGTGATTAGTCCATTTCTTTTATTCCTGGGGAGGTTTTCCTGAACGGCACGATAAGTCTCTTCATTCCGGAACCATTCAACAGACTCTGCATTTATCTCAAAGCCTTTTTCATTGCTCTCATTTCCTGTTTGTGCCTGTGCAGAATCCAATATCGGTTGGATATTACCGGGCAGCCCCGATATTACAGAATCATGCAGCGCTTTCTGCCGTTCACCTGCGGTATCTGCTGCTTCTTGCATGCGCAGGCTGTCTTTGAGCTTGCTGATGTCATTTTCATATTGGG
>JADZFY010000420.1 GCA_020854215.1 Chitinophagaceae bacterium
CAGAACTTCGCAGACTATTTCAACTCCGCGTACATCAGCGCATTCCATCTGCGCATATCAGCGGGAAAAACACTCCCGCAAATAATCGCAGATTTTAACCGCAGAGCTTCGCAAACCATTTCAACTCCGCGTACATCAGCGCATTCCATCTGCGCATATCAGCGGGAAAAGCACTCCCGCAGATAATCGCAGATCCCGGAAAACCATCTCTTGCAACGGCGCGTTGTCTTTAAACACAACCGAATGAACTTCGAAAATATTAATTGAGTCATGGCAGACAACGATAGTATCAAACCATTAAATAGATTATCTTTCCGGTAAATACATTCATCAATAAAATCTAACCTTTAATGCGTAATACAAGAAGAGACTTTCTGAAAAAAACCGCGTTGGCATTGGCCGGAACCACTGTGCTTTCCAGCGACATTTTTGCAGCCTGGCAAAAAAAAGAATTAACCGGGGTACAACTGTACAGCATACGCGAAGACATGAAAAAAGATCCGCTCGGCAGTCTGAAACAATTAGCTGCTATGGGGTATAAACATGTGGAACATGCCAACTATGGCAACCGCAGATTCTACGGGTTTGCAGCCATCGAATTTAAAAAGATTCTTGGCGATCTCGGCATGACCATGCCCAGCGGACATACTGTACTTAATAAAACACACTGGAACGAATCTACGAATGACTTTGCCGATGAATGGAAGATGACCGTTGAAGACGCCGCCACTGTGGGTCAGCTATTTGTAATTAGCCCCTGGATGGATGATTATTACCGCAAAACATATGATGACATGAAGCGGTATATGGAAGTGTATAATAAATGCGGGGAACTGTGTAAAAAATCGGGAATGAAGTTTGGATACCATAATCACGATTTTGAATTCAGCCAAAAGCTTAATGGACATACCGTCTTTGATATTTTACTCCAAAACACTGACCCTGCTCTTGTAATCCAGCAGCTTGATATCGGCAACATGTATAATGCAGGTGCTAAAGCATTGGATATTATGAAAAAATATCCTGGCCGCTTTGAATCCATGCACGTGAAAGATGAGATCAAGTCAACTGCAGGGCACGACCCTTATGAAAGTACCATCTTGGGCACAGGTGTTATTCCCGTAAAAGAAGTAATTGACCTGGGTAGAAAATCCGGCACTGTGCATTTTATTATTGAGCAGGAATCTTACCAAGGTAAAACGCCCATGGAATGTGTGAAAGAAGACCTTGCGATTATGAAGAAGTGGGGCTATTAGTACGGGCACTTAGCGAAACTCCGTTAGCAATTTTTAAACCGGGCTTTCTGTTTTTGCAGGAAGCCCGGTTTCATTGTGGTAATATCGTTATACTTTCTTGTCCTTTCCAATTTTACTTCTCAAAAGCACCCGCGCTTCATGAATACTGTCTGTATCGCCAAATGCGTCCTTAGGTAATAAAAAGAAACTGCGCGGATTAAAGTACAGATGAAAAAAATGAGGCGTTTCAATCATCTCACTAAACTCTCTCCATGCCCAGGTTTTGGTACCCCTTTCCGATTCAATAAAAAAATGATTCTCCTCTAACGAAACAATGAAACGTTCCTGAAAGGTGAGTGACTTTTTATATATTGCTGCGGGCAACCATCGCCAAAAGGCGAGCATCAACACTACCCACAATAAGAAACTAATGAAGAACGCGAGGGGGGTTACCTTTTTGAAGTAAAATAAAACTGCCGCTACCGTTGTAAATACATTCACCAGGATAATCATCAGTTTAATCTCCCGCCTACTGATAAAATGATAGCGTAACGCCTGAAGTACCAGCGATTTTTGATAAGTAACCGTTACCTGCATAGCCACGAATTTTAAAAAGAAAAAGTTTAAACTCCTGCAATATAAATGAAGGAATTTAAACTTTAATAAAGGTGTCAGACTTAGCAAGTTAACGTTTAAGCTGCAGTGCAGTTTTATACTGCACCCTCCTGAACTGAATTCGCGGCACAGGTGTGGTACACGTCATTCATATCCTACCTGATTGCCCGGCATTTTTTGTACCCCCCATGAGCTGCCTGATAAGGAGTGATGGACTGGGCACAAGATGAAAGAAAAAGAACAAAAAGAAATGCTGCGATTAATCTTACCATTTTGAAAAGTTTAGACTGTAAAGAAAATACGCCGCAAAGCAAAAAAGAACTATACGTAAGTATATTCTATGAGAATACACTTACTCCCTGTTGGAATGCAAAAAACGCCTAAAACCGTTCATTTACCGTAATGGGCTATTTTTCAAGCGAATGCAAACGCGCTAAAAATGGAGAAATTTGTTCCACACAAACGGTATCCTATTGGTTTCCAATATAAAAAAATCCCTCCCGGAAAACCGGTACGGATTGGTGTAGGTTTATATTCCTAACCGTCCTAAATGATTCGTTTAGCTGCAACCCATGCTGTTGCGCTCAGAAACGGCACAGTCATGATTTTAATATGGCTGAATTTATTTGCTCCTGACTTTGATACATGGCAATTTTCAAAAATTACCGGATGGATAAGACAGCTTTTAGCATTCATACATTTGAGGAGGTGGATGATACAATGCGGGACTACAGTAATCATACATTCCGGGAACGGTTATATATCTACTGGTATCCTACCAGCCTTGCCTACAAATTTGATTTGAACAACCCGCCCAAAATGGATAAAACTGTTTTTAGAATGAGAAAACATCAAAGCTGCTTGCCTGATATTTTCCTGGAAGATTTCAGTATCTGCAACGTTTGTTTCTCCACCAAAAGCAAGGCTACCCGGCAATACCAGATGCTGCAGCGATGGCAGCATTGTGCGTTGCAATGCAGCGGGGTAAAAGAATTTGCTCAGAGGGGAACAAAAAGCAGCGAAACGTTACTTTTTACTCATGTGAAGGTTTAATGATCTTCCGCAAACTGTACTTTTACCAACTCATCTGCGTCAATGATGGTGATCAGGTTATCAGCTCGGTTTTTTTGGTATTGTCTTGCATCTCCAGCCTTTACAAAAGTGTATTTGTTCTCCTGCTTTAATTTTTCTGATTCCGGTAGGGTTCCAAGAAAAAAGCCTGCGACAACAGAACGATCCATAAAAGTGAGTACGACCGGCTTACTGGTTGGTGCATATACTCCGGGATGCTTTGGATCAATTACTGCAGCGATCATCTGTTCCGTCATACCCAGGCGGCGTAATCGTTCTTCGTATTTATCTATATACGCCCGCTTCTGCTCATCGGGTAAAAAAGAATTTTCTATCCTTGCAATTACTTCTGTTCTGTTGGATAACATCTGCGTTAGCAGGCGCTGCACCCGGATGGTCTGTATGCCGAGTTTATCTGCAAATGTCCTGAAAGCATGTTGTCCAAAAAATCCGTAGCTGCCATAAAATTTGCTATCGTAGCAACCCTGGTAAAGATCAAGCGCCATGTCGTTTTCATTAGGTATATGCAACAGCGTGCACATAAGGTCGTAGGCAGGTGACAGCGCATAGTCTCCCATGACCGTTTCAATCAATGAAAAGTTTTTTAAATGAGCATCGCCATTAGAAAAAATATAGTTGAACAGTACCAGCTTAAATAACTGCTCCAGTGCCGGGGGGTATGCCGCAACGTGTTGTTTTATGAGTGCACCTATTTCTTCGTAGGTACCATCATACTTAAAATCTTCTCCACGCCTTGCCGTATGCTTGCTTCGCCCACTTAATTGTGCCATATCTTCCTGAAGGTACTTTGTGCCATCGGGTTTAACGTCAAACCGGCGGGTAATGTAGGCAGGTATTCCATCATTAAAATAAACGAGCGCATTACCGGCCGTCTTTATGTCAAATACCTGTTCGGCAATTTGCATCGTAAGATGTTCATTTTCCGGAGCAATTTCCGGGTGCTGAAGTAGTGTGCCTGGTGGTATGGGTTTTATAATATATTGCCCACCGGTTTCAACCAGCTTTAGCTCTTTATCCTCTAACCGCAATGAATACTTTAACTGAACTCCTGAAATGGACAGCCGTTTGGTCCTTTGCTGGTATTCAGCAAGATTGTCAGGGGCAGGAGCATTAAAGGGTAACTGCACCGGTACTTTTGCGCCATCGAACAATTTTTTGCGGCATTGTAAACAATACCCTTCCACATTTATTTTATAACATCCGGGGCACATAATTAATCATTCGTTTCTTTTACGGTTATGGCACCTACGGTATCGTCACCTGCTGTTTTCAACAGCCTGGTAAAATCGTCCTCTTCATCAATTTTAAGCAGCCGGCATTGTATCTCTTTATTGATTCCTTCAGATAATAACCCGGCGAAAAAGGGAAACAGTAGGGCACTTTGATGTTCCCGCTGCTTTTTGGGCAGGGTCAGGCTGATTGAAGGTAATGAAGGATCATTCCTATAGGCGTCTGTATAGGTAAAACGGTAGTCTTCGGGGGTCAGCTGTTTGAGATGCCCCGCCAATACACCATTATAATATACCGCGCCTTGCGCCATAATAGTTATTTAGCTTTTTTTACCTGTACCAGTATTTCCAGCCCAAGTACTAACGCCAGCTTTTCCAGTGTTTTAACAGAAGGATTACCGGTGCCATTTTCCACTATATTAATGGTACGGGTGGTAATTCCACTCATCTCGGCAAGATCTTCCTGCTTCAGATCAAGAAATTCACGCCTTGTTTTAAACAAGCTCCCTATTTCTGTTAAATTCATCAGAATTATATTTCTTATTCTGTTCAAAAATACAAAATCTCCATAAGTATCCGACACGAATAGGAATTATATTTCCGATTTATACCAATACTCTTCAAAAGCTTGTCTAACTATGTAATATCAGAATTATAATTCTGGTACAGCTAAATAACGGTTTGCCAGAAAATTAGATGCTTTTATAGGTTAGCAACCGGCCGGGTTCACCCATCGAATCAGCCCGCGGTGTATTGCAGACGTAGCTGGAGCGGTCCTGATCACCTTCTATCCTAATGTGGGATTATTGCATGTGGTATAAGCAATTCCACCTGGTCACTTTCACAGACCCCACAATTGCTGCCTCATCTAATGCAACACAAACAATAGAATCTTCATACATGGATGCATCTTCCGTGTAAATTGATTTAATTGCCTTAAAATTTTGCCCGGATAGTGTGTGGGAGGAAGTGTGCTGGGAGTAATTTTCCCTAACAATGAATTCAGCTAATTTGTGTAGCTCCGTTTTTTAGAGTTTTAAATCGTACATTTTTCATAAAAAATAATTTTAAGTAGTAATAGATATTACACAGGCTTCCAATCCCGTATTTCAACACAAATACAGCAAAATCAACCCTTTAAGGTAGTCGTATTACTCTAAAGGGTAGGCTCCTTTCAGTACGTCCCTCTCATCACCTCTAGCGATCTTCAAACACCCTGATATATAATTGCAGTCATTCCCTAACCGATAAATGACCCGGACTGAAATAAACACTATCAATCTCCAAGGATCGAGTAGGAAGGTAGCCATTAGTTGACTACCTGTCCTCTCACACCACCGTACGTACCGTTCGGTATACGGCGGTTCCTTAATTTAGTTTTCGGGCATTCAGATAGCAGTCTGCCAGAAAAACATA
>JADZFY010000421.1 GCA_020854215.1 Chitinophagaceae bacterium
CCGGGCGCCGGCCATTAAATTTTCGGTAATTGGCATCAATCACGGACATATTTACGGAATGGTGGATGCGGTTACCCGGGGCGGTGGACAACTGGTTTCTTTTTATGCCAAAGAACCCGACCTGGCAACTGCTTTCGCAAAAAAGTATCCGCAGGTTAAACAGGCAACGGATCCCAGGGCAATCCTGGAAGATCAATCCATTCAACTCATCCTCAGTTCAGGCATTCCGGCAGAGCGGGCGCCTTTGGGAGTTGAAGTGATGCAGCATGGTAAGGATTATCTTGTAGATAAACCCGGTATTACCACGTTGGAACAACTGGAAGCCGTGCGCCGCGTTCAAAAAGAAACCAAACGGAAATACACCATCATGTACAGCGAACGGCTGGAGAACAGAGCAACCGTTAAGGCAGGAGAAATGGTGCAAAGCGGTGCAATCGGAAGCGTGATACAAACCTTAGGTGTGGGGCCGCATCGAATGAATCCTTCATCAAGACCCGAATGGTTCTTCGATAAAAAATATTATGGGGGCATCATCACCGATATAGGCTCGCACCAGTTTGACCAGTTTTTGTTTTTCACGGGCTCCACAAATGCAGAAATTGTTTGTTCGCAGGTGGGCAATATCCATCATCCTCAATACCCGCAGTTTGAAGATTTTGGAGATGTGATGGTAAGAGGGAACAGCGGAACAGGTTATATCCGGGTGGATTGGTTTACTCCTGATGGTTTGCAAACATGGGGGGATACCCGACTTACCATTCTGGGTACGGAAGGATATATTGAAATTCGGAAGAATATAGATATTGCGGGTAGGGCAGGAGCGAATCACCTGTTTCTCGTCAACCAGAAGGAAACCCGTTATATGGATTGCAGTAAAGTTCCATTGCCATTTGGGGAGTTATTTGTAAACGATATCGTAAATCGAACCAGCACCGCAATGACGCAGGAGCATTGCTTTCTTGCTACAGAGTTAACACTAAAAGCACAACATAGGGCACAGCAACTGAACTTGAAAAAGTAAGCAATTTGTTCCGCTATTATGAGAAGAATAACATACATTGAAATGAGAGGTTTTGTGATCCATATCTTCCTTACCGCCGGCATATTCATTTCTTCCTGCAATAGTTTACGAAAAGCAGCTAATGCCGATAAACCCATACCCGTCATTTTTGAAACCGATATGGGCAATGATATAGATGACGCGTTGGCTTTGGATATGCTGTATAAATATGCAGATCAGGGTCGGATTAAATTGCTGGCGCTCAGCACCAACAAAAACGATCTGTCTTCTGCTTCTTATCTCGATGTCATGAATAACTGGTATGGATACCCGAATATTCCGGTAGGAGCCGTTGTGGGTGGTGCAAACTCCGAAACGGGTAGCGTGCCCTATACCGAAGTGTTGACAAATTACCTGCCGGCATTTAAACGAACAGTAAGTAACAATGCAAACTATGCTGAATCAGTAGCTTTGTACCGCCGGATATTGTCTGTAGCTGCAGATTATTCGGTTGTTATCATTTCCGTAGGGTTTTCCACGAACCTGGCCAGGCTACTTGATTCCGCACCGGATCAATATTCACATTTGGCGGGAAAAGAACTGGTTGCGAGAAAAGTAAAATTGTTGTCGGTTATGGCGGGCAATTTTAAAGACCAAAGTTTTAAGGAATACAATGTAATTAAAGATATTCCTGCAGCACAACAGCTTTTTGAACTGTGGCCTACACAGATTGTGGTGAGCCCTTTTGAATTAGGAGATCAAATAAAGTACCCGGCTTCCAGCATACGCAATGATTTTAACTGGACGTCGCATCATCCTATGGTAATTGCCTACAAGAGTTATGCAAAGATGCCATACGATCGCCAAACCTGGGACCTTACCTCTGTATTATATGCGGTGGAAGGTGCAAAGCACTTCTTTTCGTTGAGTGAAAAGGGAACAATTGAAGTTACGAATGAGGGGATTACGTTTTTTGCGCCGAACCGCGATGGCAGGCATTGCTACCTGCGTGTAAATGATGAGCAGGCAGCACGAATTAAGAAGAGGTTTATGGAGTTGATCACAACAAAACCATTATCACAAACCCGGTTACAGGCGGATAGTCGTTGAAATTGGATATCATTCTAAAATTCATGTCATGTTTAATAACCTTCTAACACTGGATGAGTTCACCATTCAGCAACTGCGCTTATTTCCTCATGCTACGGGAGAATTGTCCGGATTGTTGCGTGGCATTGGATTAGCAGCAAAGCAGGTGAATGTAGAGGTAAACAAATCTGCACTCGCTGATATTTTAGGCGCAGCGGGAGGCGTGAATGTGCAGGGTGAGGTGGTTCAGAAGTTAGATGTGTTTGCCAATAACGCATTTATTAATGTGTTGCGATCGGGAATTAATTGTGCAGGGATTGTTTCTGAAGAAAACGAAGAGCTGGTAGTGTTTGATGATATCAAAAGCAACCAATCGAAGTACGTTGTGCTTTTGGACCCGATTGATGGCTCGGGCAATATTGACATTAATATTACCATCGGAAGTATTTTTAGCATCTACCGGCGAGTGTCGGAATTGGGTAAACCGGCAACAGCATCCGATTTTCTTCAACCCGGTGTGAAGCAGGTGGCTGCGGGTTACATCATCTACGGATCCTCTACCATGTTGGTTTACGCAACAAAAAGAGGAGTGAATGGGTTTACACTGGATACCGCTATTGGAGAATTTTATCTCAGTCATCCCGGTATGAAAACTCCGGATCACGGGCAATATTATTCTTTTGACAATTGCTACTACCACCAGGTTGACACCAAAGTAAAAGACTATGTTGATTTTTGCATGTCCACCACTTCCAATAAAAACGGGCCCTACTCCAATCGTTATTATGGTTGTATGGTTGCAGACGTGCACCGCAACTTATTAAAGGGTGGTATATTCTTCTACCCGCAGGTTACCGGTAAACCCAACGGAAAACTCAGGCTCTGCTACGAATGTAATCCAATGGCTTTTATTACCGAAGTGGCGGGTGGCAGGGCAACGGATGGCAGCCGGCGTATACTGGATATTCAGCCGCAACATATTCACCAGCGCAGTCCGTTGTTTATAGGCTCAAAAGAAATGATGGATGATTTGGAAAGGTTTATGCGATAAGTTTACTTTTTGAAGAAATTGTTTTCTCCATGCGGGCCTGTGTTATTTAATTGTGAGATGTAAAAAGTCAGATTTGAAAAACTCACATCTCACATCTCACAATGTATTACGGCGGCATAAAGTTCTAAATGCGCCAGCTATCTTCGTTCGGAAATGATCCGTACGGGTCCCAGTAGTCCTGATGGTAAAAGAGGTGAATCCGCTTTGTAAAATGGCATAGTCGTGTAAGTGATCTTATGGGTAACTCGGGGTTGTTGATCTCCTATCAGCCGGTTTACCCAAAGATTGGTAATCCTGATCTCCAATTGGTTTTTCCCTGGTTTTAAGAGTTTGCCAATGTTTACCTTAAACGGATGTTTCCACACAATTCCCGCAGAGTTACCATTCACAAATACTTCTGCAATATTCTTTACTGCGCCGAGATCAATCCACAATTGTGAATTTGATTTGAACCAATCGGCTGCTGCATTAATGGTTTGAGTATAAGCCGCAGTGCCGGAAAAATATTTAATTCCTTCGTCCGTATTTTCTGTCCACGATACAAGCTTGTCCATAATAGTTGCAGCAGGTGCACCACGGTCTTTTTGAAAAGCTACCTTCCACGGTTGTTCCAGACGGGTAATTACAGTTTCGGTTGCAGCGGGAATATGTGCGGAAGACTGAGGATTGCTTTTACCAAATACCACAAAAATAGCATCGTTTGGAGAAAGCTTTAGTTGAAGGTGCGTACGACCATTCTCTGTTGTATAGGATACTGACTCTTTTTCTCCGGTTTCGGGATGCCATATTTCAACTGATTTTCCCGCAACTCTAAAGCTTGCTTCAACCTGTTCGTATTGGTTACTTCTGCTGTTTATCCAGTAGAATTCCTGCCCATCCCATTTTCTGTGAACAAACAGTACTTCTTCTTTTGAAGTGGATTTGGTGTATCTGAAATCGGGTTGCAATTTCAACATGTTCAGTACCTGTTCGATGTCTGATGTGGGGAATACCTTCCCGCTCCCAACGGTTTTGGGAGAATCGTCATTGCCCCACAATTCATTCACCAATGTGTTAAACGCAATGCTGTTTTCTTGAAGCCCGGTGGTGGCAATGGGTTTAGATCCGGAAACAATTGCGCCGGATTTTACCAGCGCTTCTATTTTTTGCAGTACATTCAACGGTAGGTGTCTGCTGTTCGAATCCAGTACCAGCAAACGATACTGCATTCCACTGGCAGTTACTAACCTGTTTTTATCAAAAGAGAGCAAATTAAGTAATGCGTCTGTGTTGATGAAATCATAGTTATAGCCCTCCGGTATATTGGGCAGTTTTTTACCGAAGAGGGAGGTGATATTGTTATCTTCTCCATAATAATAAACAATATCAGCTACAAATTTCCCCTGTTGCAGCATAAAGGAACTGCGGGAAAGATACGTTGTCCACGCTTTTGCCTGTTCTGCCCAGGTATCATGGCGGTTAAACCATTGACCGAAAGGGCCAAGGCCTAAGCCGGGTATTTTGTCATCTGTTGGTTGATGAACAGAAGTATGAATAACAAATCTGTTCAAACCGTTTGCCATTTCAAGGTCGGCAGTTGGCTTGAGATTTTCGGGTGAATAGGACCATGCGTTACCCAGTGTTCCCAGCGCGGTAAGCGATTCTGCAGCTACGATGTTTTGCCCGTAAATATGCGCTACTGATGCAGACTCGCGAATATCTGCTTTATACCCTGTGCCATCGCCACCAATCGCTCCGGGCACCCACATGGCCGACATAGGAATGGCAGCGCTCCGTTTTACATCCATACCATCGGCAATCAATGCTCTGCCGCTTTCGTGCGATTCGGAGTAGCGTTTCATTCCTCTCTCATTTAACAATGCAGTTAACTGATCGTAATGATTTTTAACCACGAGTTCACTCAATGTTTTTCGAAAGTCCCAGAGAAAACGTTCACTTGATTCAGCATTTTTTACAACGCGCCCGGTGAGCACTGGCATCCAATGCAGTAACTCGTATCCACGGCGCTTCTTAAATTCTTCATCCAAACCGGGTGTCCAGTTTTGGGTACCTGCTTCCCAACTATCCGTTACAACAAATTGAAGACCTTTCTTACCCATCAAATTTTGAGTGGCATTTTTATACTGATCAAGATAGGTACTGAAATATGACTTAACAGCACGTCCATCAAGTTTATCCACTTCCAGTCCCGTTGCTTCGGCTGATGCAGGGTGATTTTGCTTTCCGGTTAATGAATATCCAAAACGAACAATATTCCAGGTTCCTGAAGGTACATCCCATTTAAGGGTGCCATCCGGTGAAAATTTATTCGTGATATCTATAATTTCATTTTCCGGGATTACATCATTTGTTTTTGGAGTCGCCTGCGAATAAAAATCTCCTCCTGTAGCAAATGCTGCTTTCTCCTCAAATCGGTTTATTCTTGAACCGGTATGCAACACTAACTCACTTATTTCAGTGCCTGGTGGAATTTGCGGAGGAGTATTGTTTCCACTGAGCGAACCAAAACTAAATTTGGGGGGAGGATTTTTAAAAGTGACTCTGAAAAATTTTGCAGTTGAAGGGGTAATAGAGATGGTTTGTTGCAGCACGTTTCCGGCAGGTATAAAACATATCCTCTTATAATGCTGTCCATCTTCACTTATTTCTAAACTGCGGGTATCCTGAAAATCACCGAAGAGCCCAAAAGGACCTTTGTCGCCACCACCCACTATCGTTATTGCTTTTATGGTTTGTGGCTGTTTAAAGGCAAACTGGATCCATGCAAATCCATTAATCGTATCAGAAGGTAAAAGGCCGGAGCTTGCAAGATCACCATCATAGAGTATGGTGTTGCTAAATTGTCCTCCACTTGAAGTGATCACCGGATTGAGCTGATTCATTGAAATATCTGCATCCGGAAGTTTGTAAGCAATCACTGCTATATCTTTATAATACTGAGGTGGAGCTTTAACTTCCGCACTCAAACCGATCTGCGCCTGAAGCGGAAGATTTTGAAATGTACCTGTTGTGGTTGGGGGATGGCTGAGTGTTCCGTTGAAGGGCACTCCTCCCTGAACGCGTGTTTCACTCCAAACTATTTTTTTCATACCATCTTCTGGTTTAACCCATGGCCCGCCACTTTCGCTCCATCCGGGAGAACCGGCAATTGCCATTTCAAGTTGCAGAGAATCGGCAAGTTTAGTGGTAAAAGCAAATGCGTCTTTCCATGCCGGCGTCATGTAAGTCAGTCGCTCCTTTACAATTTGCGGTGTCATCAAAGCAGCATCAAAATTTTGAAAGCCACCAATTCCGGAACGTTTCATCCAGTGCAGATCTTTTGCAATTCCTTCTTTGGTAATATTTCCATTCATCCAGTGCCACCATACACGCGGTTGAGCAAACGAGGGAGGGTTTAGAAAATTATTATACAAGGTGTTTGGAGAAGATTGATTTTTTTGCTGTGCAGATGCTGCAATATACAACAGCAACAAAACGGAAATGGCGAAGAGCTTTTTCATGTTGGCAAGTTTTCAGTAAATCTATTATTCAAAAATGAAAACGCTGTCATGCGCTGTCATGATACATTCACGACTACATCAACTATTACTCCACATTACTCATGTTTAAACACGCTTTTGTCGCGAGTTTTTTTCAACGATGCAGCATGCCACATGACAGCACATGAAGGTGCAGGACAGTAGTACAGAAAGATGTTAATACTTTTATAAACGTAACGTAAACATTTAATTTTTTTTCATTTCAAAATTAATTGCTATGCCCAATCAAGAACTGCTGATTAAAAATCAGAATACCTCCTAATTAATCCATACATTAAGAAATCGCTAACTCCAGCCTGTTTTCAGGTGATAGTGGTAAAAGGATCATTTCGTAAATCTTTCAGATGAATTACGGGAATGGTTAATAAATTTTACTGCATGGAACTTTATTGCTTATTGTTTAAACATCTCGTCAAGGTCCATCAATTTTAAATTGCTTCATCACAAAAAAAAGTCATGCTACAAAAAACGATTACTTACATGAGAAAAATTTTTTCCCTGCTTATCGCTGCATTATTTGTAATGCAAGGGTTTTCTCAGCAGCATACGGTTAC
>JADZFY010000422.1 GCA_020854215.1 Chitinophagaceae bacterium
ATGGAGGTGCTAAAGAAATTTTTGTATTTGATGCACATGGTTTGCAAACCATCATTCCTCACCTGATTACACCGGGGGTAAAATACTTAACCGGCCATCCACGACCGGAAGGATTGCTTGGCCTTGATTCTACTTTTGATGCGGTAGCCCTTGTTGGTTTTCATGCCATGGAAGGAACGGAGAATGGAGTTTTAAATCACACACAAAATCCGTACAACCATGCCCGCTACTGGTACAATGGTATTGAGTCGGGAGAAATAGCACAGGATGCATTGAAATGCGGATTCTTTAATGTGCCGGTTACATTTGTTTCAGGCGATGACGCTACGTGCAGGGAAGCCACAAAATTTTTGGGTAAAGATGTGATTACCGTAGCTGTTAAAGAAGGTATTGCTGAACAAAGTGCAGTATTGTATGCACTTCCTGATACCTACAAGTTGTTATACGAAGGAGCAAAAAAATCTATGAGTGTTATTAAGAAATGTAAACCCTACAAACTGCAAATGCCGATAAAAGCAAAGAAGACATATTATAGCAAAGACGGAATGGATCCACGGTTTCCGATACCGGTATTAAAAACAACAGAATGGGTTATCCATAGCGAACCGGAATTAAAAGAGTACTAATGTTTTAATATGAATAGGTGCAACAAGTCTCTTGTAATATCAAAAAATCATGACGCCGATAAACGATTAAAAAGCAGATGGAAGAGCCATAAAGAAGGTTCAAACCTAAAAGAATGATTATTTCAGGTTATTCCATCTTAGTCCTAACAATAAATAAAAATAAACAGATGAAAAGAAGAGATATGTTATCCCTGCTGGCAATGGGAACCACCCCATTGATTTTTAAAAATTCATTTGCCAACTCCCTGGCTACTTCGGGAACCGCTTTTCCACTGGCAGATGATACTCCGAAGAGATTTGGCGACGGCAGGGATTGGTTTTTTGAGAAAAGGTATGGGATGTTTGTGCATTGGGGTATTTATGCTATCCCTGCCTGGCATGAGCAGATTCAGTGGAGAAAAAAAATACCACGGGCACAATATGTGAAATATGCTGACGAGTTTAATCCCAAAAAATTCAACCCGGAGCAATGGCTTGATTTGATGCAGGAAGCCGGTATGAAATACATTACCATCACCACAAAGCATCATGATGGATTTTGCATGTGGGATACCAAACTGACACCGTACAACATTATGAACACCCCCTATAAAAAAGATATTATCGGGATGCTGGCAGATGCCTGCCATAAGCGGAAAGTACCGCTATGTCTTTATTATTCCATTGCCGACTGGCATCACCCCAACTATCCGAATCTTGGTCGCCATCATGAACTGGAAAAACCGGAAGTCGGCGATTCTCCCGATTGGAATAAGTATATGGAATTTTTAAGGGCACAGGTGAAAGAACTATGCACTAATTATGGAACCATACATGGATTCTGGTGGGATATGAATGTTCCAAAATATTACGACCCCTCGGTGAATGATATGATCCGGAAATTGCAGCCCAATGCCATTATCAACAACCGTGGTTTTGATGAAGGCGATTATGGCACTCCCGAAAGAGATTATGACCAGGCAGCGGGTGAAGCCCGTGCATTTAAAGGCGCAACAGAATCCTGTGAGTCGGTTGACAGCCTCAGCTGGGGTTACAATAAAAATGCGGAGTATTATACCCTTCGGCATTTAACAGGAAGTATTGATCGCTATTTTGCTGCAACAGCCAATTATCTGCTCAATGTGGGGCCAACAGAAGAAGGGCTGATTCCCGGGTCGGCATCAGATATTTTGAATCGAATAGGCAAGTGGTATGCTTCAGTAAAAGAATCATATGAAGAGGTGCAGCCGGTAACTCAGATATTCGAGAACCCTGAAATATCCGTCACGCGCCGCAATCAAACCTATTATATTCATTTCAACCGTGGATTAAGAACAAATGGCTTTTCCCTCAAACCTGTAAACGTAATGCCTAAGAAAGCGACAATCCTCAATGATGGCCGACCTGTTGAATGTAGCATTAGTATGGCTGCCGGTGATTATGTTGAACAAAAAAAATACCTGCGGTTAAAGAACCTGCCCGTTGCTGACTATTATGATAAGACTATGGTAATTAAGTTAGAGTTTGATGGCATTTTGAACGAATAAGCCATAACAAAAGGATGGAGGCATTTCATTGGACAACACAGGGGTATCCTGATTTTTACAAGGGAAATAAAACTATTTAAAACTACGTATGATACACAAAAAGATATTCATTATTACGCTCTTCCTGATTTCAGTGTTCGTCAGAAATGGCTATAGCCAGGTACCGGTTTTTAAAAATGGCGATCGGGTTTGTTTTATTGGCAGTAGTATTGCGATGAACGGCACTAATTTTTTTTATATCAATCTATTTTATGCCACCAGGTACCCGAACATAAAAATAACTTTTTTGAACTCCGGTATTTCCGGAGATCATACCACAAATATCTTAAGAAGGTTTGAAACGGATATCCTCTCCAGGCAGCCAAACTGGGCTGTGCTCATGATAGAAGAAAATGATCTCAACCCTTCATTGTATTACAAAGAAAGGCAGAACGAGCCGGGCATTATGGAAAAAAGACAAAAGGCCCTGGAAAAATGGCTCAACAATTCCGATACGATTGTTCAAAAGTTGCTGGCCGCTAATATCAACGTCATCCTCCAAAC
>JADZFY010000423.1 GCA_020854215.1 Chitinophagaceae bacterium
AAAACAACCTGGACAAAGAACTGAAAAATTTTAAATGGGATTATAATACCATTGATGACAATACAGTGAATGCCTGGTGTATGCCGGGAGGTAAAGTAGTTGTTTATACAGGTCTGTTGCCTTATACACAAAACGAAAATGCGCTGGCAGTAGTAATGGGGCATGAAATAGCACATGCCATTGCCCGCCACGGAAATGAACGCATGAGCCAGGGACTGCTGATTAACCTCGGCGGATTGGTGTTGCAGGAAGCATTGAAGGAAAAGAAGCAGCAAACACAGGCGTTATTTCTCGGGTTGTATATGGTGGGTTCTAATCTTGCACTGGCACTGCCCAACAGCCGTATGCAGGAGAGTGAAGCCGATCAACTGGGATTGATCTTCGCTGCCATGGCGGGTTATAATCCTGATGAAGCCATCCCCTTCTGGCAACGCATGAGTGCGGGCAATAAAAACACTACACCTGAATTCTTATCCACTCATCCATCAGATAAAACAAGGATAAAAAAGCTGTCTGTTTTGATTCCTGAAATAAAAGCGAAGTATTATAACCCGTAAAGCAATAGAATAATTCTGTAAGCATTTGCAGTAATAATACCGAAAGGATATCCGTAATAGACCAAAATAATTTGGTCTAAACGGCTATCATCCGCCGCGGCGGAGCATTATACGGCCAAGTTTTGGTCTGAATTAAAATTCAAAACCGTATAAAAATTATCTTTTTTAATGATACCCCGGCGCATTTCCTCTCGCTACTTTTATTCCAAAAAATGATTTAAAATGAAACATTTTCTTACCATCATCAGCGCACTGCTCATTGTAGCAGGGTTAAAAGCACAAAAAACAAATGTTCAGAAAGAAACGGTGAAGCCAAAGGCCGATTCAGTAATCAAGACCGGCACCAATAAACAAATCAGTAATAGCGGCAGCTTCAAATTTGGAAAGACGGTTGCAGCAGACAAGGTTGCTCATACTTCCAAGCAGGCAGGAGTAGAAGCCAAGGTGGCTACAACCACAAAGAAGGTAGAGCCGGGTGAATTTAAAAAATCAGCTACACAACAATAATAAAAGTGTGATGTTTTTCAGCAGAAAAATTCAACGGCCAGAAACGGCTGAAGTAAAAAACAGCCGGATACATGGCCGTGGGGTGTTTGCAAAAACTGATATTGCAAGGGGAGCATTGATAGAGGAATCACCTGCGCTGTTTTTAACTCATGATGAAAAGGAGGAACTCAGGCATACCGGGTTGTTCAATTATTACTTCCTGGTGAACAATAGCGAACACCCCGCTGTGTTTGGGTTTGGATATGCTTCATTTTACAATCACTCATCACAGGCCAATGCTTTTTATACATTCCTGCCCAAAAGAAATATCATTCGCTTTCAGGCATACAGGAAGATATTGGCCGGAGAAGAAATTACCATTAATTACAATGGCCGGCCCAATGATGATAAGCCTGTATATTTTCCGGAATAAGGGCCATGCAAAAGAAATTATACCTAAAAGAAGTAAAAGGAAAAGGCCGTGCGGTATTCTGTAGTGAGTTTATTGCTGAAGGAGATATTGTTGAAGTGTGCCCGGTAATCATAGTACCTGCGGGCGATGTGAACAGCTTGCACCAAACTAAACCTACTGATTATTGCTTCTACTTTAATGAGGAGAAGGACAGCCTTTCGCTGGTGATGGGTTTTGGCTCCATGTATAATTATTCACAATATCCGAATGCCCTTTATGTGTTGAATGTGGGTCAGCAAAAAATGATTTACACTGCATACTGCGACATTCCGGCACATACTGAAATATGTATTAATTACAGCGGAGAATATGGGAAAGATTATAGCAAATGGTTTGTTGACAGGGGTATTGACGTTATTTGAAAATAGCCCACGGTTTAAACCCTGGGCTATTGTTTAAACACCCCATCCACATGAATGGCTTTATCCCTTTTCTATCCGGATTGATAAAAAAAATCATCTTTTTTAATGATTGCCACAGCCTTCAGGGAAATCTACTTTTACACCGTAATATTTTTTAAAGCTAAAAGTTTCAGTCTGTATGAAAAAAATCAAATTCAACCTCTTTACAACAGCAACAGGTACAGCCATTGCGTTGCTTCTTCTTGTATCATCTTCCTGCAAGAAAGACAATGCCACTCCCGATAAAGTTCCGACGCCGAAGGACACTACGCTTAAGGTAAGTTCATTATCTAATACCACACTTCATTATGGCGATACCCTCACCATTAAAGGAAATAATTTTTCCACTACAGCCTTCAATAATACTGTCTCCATTAACGGGGTGTCTGCTATGGTGTTATCAGCTACTGCCACAGAAGTGAAGGTGATCGTTCCTGCCGTGGGAGCCACCGGCGGAGAAGTGAAAATATCAACAGGCAGCCAGGGTGCAAGTGGCGGTAACATCAGTTACATACCCGATGTGTTTGTAGCAGGATATCAAAATACTGGTGCATTCGAACTGGCTACTTATTGGAAAAACGGAAACCCTGTTACCTTAAGCACCAATCAATCGGCCCTGAGTTCTATGTTTATCAATGGCAATGATGTATTTGCTGCGGGCTATGAAAGAATCAACAATCTGAAATTGGCTAACTATTGGAAGAACGGAATTAAAACAACTGTTGGCATAAATGAGTCTGCTGCCAATGCTATTTCTTCCAATGGAAATGATGTGTATCTGGGAGGTTGGGAAGTCATCAACGGATTCGACCTGCCAAGGTTCTGGAAAAACGGAGTCGGTACAACCATATATTTTACTGATGCAGTTTTATCAACCGTTATTACCGGCAATGGATCCTGTACGGGTGTGTATGCAAGTGGCAGTAATGTGTATGCTGTGGGGAGTGCTCGTACCTCGCAAGGAACATTTATGCCATGGGAATGTACAAACGGTGTAATACCTGCCGATATCGTTCCCAATAATTATAAGCACAGCTTTGCCAATGCAGTTTTTATAAATGGAAATGACAAGTTTGTAGCAGGTTGCCAAAACAATACAACAACAGGATTGGCGATGGCTACTGTTTGGAAAAATGGGATATCAACTACATTAACCACTGGTGATACTTCGGTAGCTGTTGGAACCTCTGTATATGCAGCTGGAAACGATGTGTATGTGGCTGGATACGACCAGGAAGATTATTACCATGGCGGGGCTACTTTTGCCAAGTACTGGAAAAACGGGGTGCCTGTAAAATTATCAACCGCACCATCAACCGCAACAGGCATAATGGTTTTTGGTAATGATGTATATGTCTCAGGATGGGAAGACAATGGCCCAATCAGAATCGCAAAATATTGGAAAAATGGAGTACCGGTTACTTTAGGAAAAGATAATTTGAGTTCTGGTGGTAATGCAATTGTTGTGAGATAAATAAAACAATAACCAAACCGTTGAAATGGTTTTTGGGAATTGCGATGAATTTATATACCCGCGGTTTAAACCGTGGGCAATTGTTTAAACATTCCATCCACATGAATGGCTATATCCATTTCCTATTCAGATTGATTTAAACAAAATCATCTTTTTTGATGATACTCCCTACAGTTGCACATGGATATCTTTAATGAAATTTTTATTGGCTTTAAAAAGATATCAATGAAAAAATACTATTCTGTTTTATTTATTGCTTTGCTTTTTGCCGGAAATATTGCAGCACAAACAAAAAATCCCACCAACAATAAAGAGGTACACGATAGAATGAAACAGGCGCAGCAGCAATTAGACAAGCTTACACCTGAGCAAAAAAAGATGATGCAGCAAATGGGATTTTCTACGGAAGTCCCTTCCATGCCAAAAGGTATAACCGATGAACAGGTATCCATGGCAATGGGTGGCGACGATGTTCCGAAAAAGAATATGACATTGATTAATGCCATTCCTAAAATAACATTGACCTCTGCAACGCTGCCGCCTTATATAAAATCCTTGAACGAATATATTG
>JADZFY010000424.1 GCA_020854215.1 Chitinophagaceae bacterium
ATTCTCCCAAACAGTTCAATACCTACAAATTCTTTTTCAATCAGTATTTTTAACAGAGTGGCAACTGTATTTTGATGCGGCTTCGGCAGTGGCATGGCCTCTACCAGTTCTCGCAAAAAAGCTTTGTTCAATTTCCACAACACCTGCATTACCTGCTCTTCAGCTTTCGTAAGGCTTTTAATTGTACTCATGATTTTATATTCTGAATACAAAGATAAACTAAGATTTTAGTTTTACAACTATTTTTTTAGTTTAACACAAAAAAACAAATTTTACCTTTCATCTTAGCGCAAAGAATACGTTCTTTGCAAAAATGCAGCAAAACGTAACTTCGATTATTGAGCTTTGAATTATGACGGATACAATTTTAGAACTGGCACATGCAAATATTTATCAGGGAAACTCTCTTATTCTGCAGGATGTAAATATCCGGGTTAATAAAGGAGAGTTTGTTTACCTCGTAGGGAAAACGGGATCGGGAAAATCGAGTCTGCTTAAAACGCTGTACGGCGATTTGAAATTGAAAGAAGGAGAGGGGATAGTGGTAGGTCATAAGTTGAGGGATATGGATTGGAAGAAGATTCCTTTCCTGCGGCGTAATTTGGGAATTGTGTTCCAGGATTTTCAATTGCTTACCGACCGGAACGTTCACGATAAATTAAAATTTGTGTTGCGGGCTCCCGGATGGAAAGACGAAAAACTCATTGAAGAAAAAATAAATGATGTTTTAGATAAAGTAGGATTAAAAACCAAGGGTTTTAAGTTTCCGTTTGAGTTGTCCGGTGGAGAACAGCAGCGGGTAGATGTTGCCCGTGCGTTGCTGAATTCTCCCAAACTCATATTGGCTGATGAACCCACAGGCAATCTTGATCCGGAAACATCCGACGAAATCATGCAGTTGCTTTTCCACATATCACATGACTATGGTACAGCCATAGTGATGGCAACGCACGACTACCGTGTTATAGGTAAATTTCCGGCACGAACAATGCGTACAGAAAAAGGAAGGGTAATTGATAATGCAGCGGTCACCCTGTAAGACGCTTGACGGGTGACCATTTGTATTTGAAATTTTATTTCTTCTACGGCGGTTATCCGCCTTATTGATTTCGTTCAATAAAGGGAATACAAGGCCTATTGGTTGTGCCTGCAGGGGATATTTCAAATTTCAATTCTCAAATAGTAAATTAATTCACCCATGCTTTTTGAAGAAAACGCAGCCAGTTTTTATGAAAGATATTTTCGATATCCTGCGGTGAATAACCACGTTTTTCCAGCAAAGGTTTCAGCAATTGCAGGTCGGCAATAGTGTTCATATCGTATGGAGATTGCTCTTGTCCGAACATGCCGTCCAGATCACTGCCAATCGCAATATGATTGCTGTTGCCGGTTAGCTGGCAGATATGATCATAATGATCTACCAACAATTCAAGCGTAATATTTTCCGTTATCGGATCACATTTTCCTCTTACCCATCCCGGTTTCAGCATCCATGCGTCAAGCACGCCACCGATAACAGCGTTCCGTTCAGCCAGTAATTTTATTTGCTCATCAGTAAGCTGGCGTTGGTAGGGTACCAGGGCACGGCAATTGTGGTGACTTGCCCAAACATGTCCTTTAAAAATATCCATAACCTGGGCAAATGCCTCGTCTGTTAAGTGAGTTACATCTAAAATCATATTTAAACTATCCATCTCTCTCACTAAATCTATCCCGGCTTTTGTAAGAGGTCCTTCCATACCGGTGCCGGGGCAATAGCGTCCGGGTCCGTAATGTGCAGGACCCAGTGCTCTTAAACCATACCCGTATGATTTTTCGAGATAAGAAAGATTAACCAACGAATCGGCGCCCTCCAGACTCAATATATACCCCACGGGTTTCGAATGGTCGGGAATAGAAGTATCTTGCCAGGTCTCCACGTGCTTTTTTAATTCCGCGCCATTAGTGATTTGAATCATCTCTCCGGCATCTTCCATTGCATGGTACCATGCGCGTTGCCCCTGCGTTTGTGCCCATGCCTGCTCGGGTGAATTCCAACCGGACAATTTGCTGTCAATATCCACAAACCTGGCAATCATTGTGGCTACCACTAAACCTATTTTTCCATTGCGTAACTCTGGAAGTGATACCATCCCTTTTGCACGGTCGGGCTTGTCGGTCATTCCTTTTTCGCGATTGCGTATGGCGGTAACCGGTTGCTTTAAATCCCGGTTCCATTCCAGGGCATTCATAGAAAGGTCGAGATGAGCGTCAATAATAAACATAGAAAAAGTTTTAGAAATGGCAGTTATACGTGACAGGTGATGAATACCTGCGGAATATACCCAGGTTAAGTGTTGGATTTAGTTGTTTTTTTTGATTTGCTTTTCAGCTTTTTTTTCACAACATCCTCCGGATACTTTAAAGCCAGTTTACGAATATCATAACTAAAACGGGTAAACGTTTCTTCCCACAGTTCTGCTTCTTCGGCGGTGTAGGAGTGAAAACCGTGGGCGTTAGCAACTCCCTTACCCCCTTTTTTCACGATGTCGTCAATCAATTTCGGCACTTCCGTACTGTTATTTAATGTAGGGAACAAGTCCTTCATGACGGTATGATAAGCCGGCACTCCTGTGAGATCCATCCATCGAAACACACCCACCAGCGTCATCCAGTAACCGGCATTATTTCTACAGGCACGATCCACATCCTCCACTGTGGCATATCCCTGCTCCACCAGCCAAATGGCTTCGCGGTACATGGCGTACATTATTCTGTTGGTAATGAATCCGCGGATATCCTTTCGAACCAGTGTGGGTTCCTTCCCCCACAAATGCGACAGTTTGTATAAATATTCTCCATTGGATATATCGCTTTTATCACCGCAAATCACTTCCAAAAATCGGGTGGTATGCGAAGGTTCCGCCCAGTGCAATCCGAAAAAGCGTTCGGGATGAGTTGTTTGTTGCTGCAATATACTGATGGGGATAGCCGAAGTATTACTGGCCAGCAAGGCGTTTTGATCAATTACTGCTTCAATTTTCTCATATACCGTCTTCTTGATATCCAAATTTTCGAGTGTACACTCCACCACAAGCGCTGCCCCCGCCAACTGGTGATAGTCTTCAGTGATGATCAGATGTTGCAGAAATTTTGCCGGTGGATGCTGCACGAGTTTCTCGCGTCGCGATCGTAACAAGTGATTGCGGATACGTTTCAGCGCAAATTGAAGATCGGCCGAAACCGGAGCAACGGCCACAACCGGATGCCCGGCCATAAGCAAGCAGGTAACAATGCTGCAGCCCATTAATCCTAATCCTACCACACCAATCCTAATGTTGGCAGCGTTCATTGGATTATCTTTCATTACATCGTTTTGATTACAAAAGGTAAAAGGTGATTAACCATTGATAGCACTTTAATACCCTACCGCACAACTTAAATGCAATACGTATGAATAACCTTTAAAATTAGGGGATATGTTGTTACAAACAACCCGAAACAAGAAAAATAATCTGTTACATAGACTCTTCCCAGAGATCGAATTCGGAGCGATTTTGTTTGAGCAGTAAATAGTGCTTTTTTAATGCAGTGGTAATCGAATAGCATCTGTACGGTAACTGGTGCTGCGCCGCAAGTTGTTGCAAGGCCCGGGTTATTTCGGGATAAAATGCGTGATGAATATTGGGAAATAAATGGTGTACAATATGATAGTTAAAATTGCCCAGTATAAAACGGGTAAACCAATTGTCGCCATTCACATCGTTGGTGGTTTTCAACATGTGCATGAACCAACTATAAGGCAATTTCCGTTGCGCGTTGGGCAGGGGAAATTCGGATGCGGTATTGGCGTGTGGTGGCAGCAGTACGATCAGCGCAAAAATGCTGGCGGTAAAAATCATAACGGTAAAGGCTGCTAAAATTAACCCCCATGAAATGCCGAGTTTGAATTTTGGTAAAATAACCAATGTGAAAATGAACAGGCTTTTAAAAAAAAACAACTTAATGTACTCACCCGTGGGAATACGTCCCATCAGCTTTTGCACAGTTCTTTCTTTATTAAACATATCTGAAAAGTCACGAATCAATAACCAGTTAAAAAGAAACAACGGATAGATAAAAGGAAGATAAATGTGTTGGTATTTATGAAGTACTGAAAATTTTGCATGGGGTGTCACTCTCACCAAAGCGCTTTGATCTATATCGGTATCCCATCCGCTCACATTGGGATAGTTGTGGTGGTACCGGATATGCCGCATCTTCCAAATGAAACTGCTGGCACCCATCAAATCAAAAAGATAGACATAAAGCTGATTGAAGCGACGACTCTTAAAAATAGTGTCGTGAACACAATCATGAATAACGTTCAGATAGTTTAATACAATTGCGATTCCCATGAAAAAATAGGCGCCAAATAATAACCAGGGATGTGTTCCATAGAACAGCGCAACTATCCAGGCGATAAAGTATAAGGCAGGGAAGAAAAAAGCCTTGAATATTATTTCATTTTGTCGTTCCGGCGCTAAGGCAGCTACAATCTGTTTGGCTTCTTCCCGAAGTTGATGAAAAAGTTCGTCTTTGTCTTTTGTATAGTACGGCTTTTTTTCACGTAAAATATGCGTATCCATACCCCGTATTTTTAATCTTCTTTCTCGCGGAACGGGTATTGACTATAAAATAAATAAAAAAATTAAAATTATGCAACAGGGTGAATTTGAATTTTTCGGGTAGGTGAAATAACTGTGTATAGAAGCAGATTTGCTGGGAGCCACGATTGGATTTTGCAGAAAGTAAACACATCATTAAGAACACGATGCAAGCCGTTTATTTAATTCCTGTTTTGCTTCACCCAGGCTACTGTTTCTCTTATACCCTCTTCCAAAGGTCGGATACGGTAGCCTAATTCATTCACCGCTTTTGCGCTGTCTAACGCCCAATGGTATTTATATTTTGATACCCAATCGGGCGTAATCAACGGATATTTTCCGGTGATTTCTGCATTCCATAGCATCAGCCGGCTTACCATGCCCAGTGCAAAAAAAGGAATATGCCGCAGTTTTCTTTCCACACCGCTGAATTGCTGAATGAGGGCCATCAGTTCATTAAAAGTTGCATTCACTCCTCCAAAAATGTAACGTTCGCCGCTTCGTCCTTTTTCCATGGCTTTGATATGGCCGTCTACTACATCATCAATAAAAGGGTAGGAGCCGATATCGTTTCCCGAGCCTGGTGTCACTTTCCATTTCCCCCTGACATACAATTCAATCATTTTGGTAATCGGATTGCTGCCGGTATCGTAACCCGGACCGTATATTCTTGACGGGTTGAGAATACACACCGGTAGCCCCGCTTTTGCATAATCCATCGCCACTAATTCTGCTTCGTGTTTGGTAGATTCATAAAGGTTAAAAAAGCCGGCATTCCGTGGATCAGATTCTGTCATCGGCTTGTCCAGGGAGGGTCCGATTACTCCTGCAGTTGAAGTGTACACAATTTTAGATACGCCTGCGACTTTTGCAGCTGACAAAACATTTTCCGTTCCCTCTACATTTATTTTGTGAAATACGCGTTTATCTTTTGCCCAAAGCCGGGCGTAGGCAGCGAGGTGATACACCTGGTTTACACTTTCCAACGCTGGTTTTAACGACTCCCGGTCGGTAATATCGCCTCTAAAAAATTTAATATCGGGATTTTGAAACTCTGGTAATTCAGGTATGCTTCGGCATAACACATGAATGGTCTGCTTCTGTTTTGCCAACGCTGTCGTCAATTTTGAACCAATATAGCCTGTTGCACCCGTAATTAATATTGCCATGCTTTAAATTTGGCGCAAAGTTAAATCCAAAATTGACAGTTGATTGCAAATCGTCCGGGAAAGGCTGTCCCGACTACCATTCGAAATACTCGATCGTCTTTTGATTGAACGGCAGTTATACGGGGATGCTGCCCATTATGCGAATGAGGAATTCCTGTAAAGCTTCTCTACACCATAACGAGAGAAAAACTACGCATTAAAAGCAACTCATTTTCAGGTGAATATGAATTTAAAGGTAAACTGCTCCGTAATTACCGTACGGAAATCAACGGGTATAAGCGCTACAATATTCAGACATTACAATAATGGGCAATTTTTATCGCTTTTATGGTAATCCCTGCAGCTTTGAACAGCGTACCCCTCACATATAAAATCGTAGCAATTCTGGCGGCAACCGCTTTTTTTCTTCCCCTGCTGCTTGTGCTGCTCAGGCGTATGGGTAGCTACCGTCCGTTTGTGTGGTTAACTGCTTATTGGGCAGTGAGTGGAATCGTTAACCTCATTTTAGTGGGCGAGAAAATTGCAGGCAGTAATGTAACCATCGTAATTGAACGCGTATATAATTTGGCGGGTGCACCTTTGATGTTACTCATTTTATACAAATCGGTTCAAATAGAAAAGATACAAAACAGCATCAAAAAAGTGTTGCCTGCGTTTTTATGTGCGGTGCTCGCCGTTACTTTAATCACCAGGTTGCAGTACTACGCCGAAGTGCTCATGGTAGGCGCAGGTTTGGTTATTGTTTTGATTTATATTTTATGGGTAATTGCCCATTACCTTAAGGGAATAAAACTTCACAACGAGGACCAAGCACTCCAGTTTATTTACTATGCCCTTCTGTTTGAATACGGGATATCGGTTATCACTTTTGTATTTAATTATATCATTCCTCACCACAGAGACATTGCGGATAGCTTTTTGATATATCATCTGTCAATCATTGTATCAACGCTAATTGCATCTTACGGACTACTTTCATACCGCCCGCGAAGTGCCAAACAGAAAGCAGGTCAAAAAAAGAGGATCATGGAACGCGAAGCAGAGATAAGGTTTTTATAATAGCGGTTAGTTAACGCTTACCATTGTTGAATCGCCATTTCTTCTTTGGTCAGCTTTCCGCAACTGTATTTTTTTTCTCCTGTGACGATCAGAATCGAACTCAGTTCTAAAAGAAATACTCCCGCCGGCGCGGTTTCTTTTCCCCGTCGTAGAAAGTGCATCAAAGTTACTTCTATAAAAACAGCTTACCCTGAACTTACCATCAGGTGTAATTTTATACTCGGCAGTAATATCCGGCAGAAACAGGAAACTGTTGCCTTCGGATAATGTTGACTGAGAGCCGCTGCTCACAAAATTAAAGTCACTTCCAAAAGTAATCACCAGTTTATCGTTCAATAGCGACTTAATAAACTGAAGGCTGATATTATCCCTTGTGAGGTTCACCGAGCCGCCGGACGTGTTACCCGCAGGGTCAATGGACGCTCTGGTATAATTAAAATTAACGCCAAGGTTGGGGTCTTTGAAGATATTGTACAACAAAGCCTTGAGAGAACTGGTGAGATAGCCTGAGATATATTCGGAAATGGTATTGAAAGCAAAGGTAGTTGCATCTGTTTGCAGCACGTTGTATTGCCCTATTGGTGCAAAACTCCTGAATACGATGAGATAGGCTACCTGCTTATTCTTTTCATTGTCGTCGTTATTGATGCGCTGCAAGTCGCCGAGTAGCCGTTGACTATTTTTTACGTCGCTGTTCGCAGCAAGGGCAATGTCAAAAGTTATTTCAGGCTTTCCTAAAGATCCCTCCAGGGTACAAAGTACATCTATATCCGTTCTTTCACTTTTCAGACGGCCAACTTCCGGGTCGGTGGTTTGTCCTAATTCGGCATACAAAGAGCTTAATTTAACATCATTGGCTACGTATTTAGCCTTGATATTGATTTCGGCCTCATCCGGATCGCCATCCCACCGGATGTAACTTCCTTCGTTCGGCAGTAACACAAAGGGTTTTTTAAAAATTTCCTGAAAACTAAAACGGTAAAAGCCTCTGTCTATGGTGTACTTGCCATTAATGGAGAATGGAGAACTGGAACCGGCATGTATTTTTAGTGTACCGTTTCCGGTTGCTTCAATGATGTCGCCGGACACTTCATCAAGCACCATATACATTCGGATAAAATTATTTGCAGTAAGCGCAAGATCAACGTTAAACTGTGAAGCACCTGCCCCCAGCGCATCAATATTCATTTCACGTCCGTACTGTTTCCAAATGATATAATCTGCACTTCCGCTTTCTTTTGAAGTGGATGATGTGATATAAATATTTGAACTGTCAACAGGTTCACCGGACATTGTCATGCGAATATCATCATCCGTTCCCCGTAACCGGAAATCGGCTTTTCCAATTGCTGTACCGTAAAACAAATTATTGTCGGATCTCGTTGTATTCAGCAGCAACAAACGATTAGTATTTATCGAAAGGTTATACACAAAGTCGTTAAAGTTAGTATGCTGCAGATCTCCGGTAAGCATAGCCGTATGGGATCCTTTTCTTCCGTTTTGAGTAAGCGTATCATGAATGGCAATGGTACCAAAATCTATTTTTCCCGGCGTAAAAACAATTCTGGCACTATCAAATGTGTAATAGCACTGTGTGTACAGCACTTTCAAACCTGCATCTTTCACATCAATGGCACCCACATAGTCCGGTTTACTTACGTCGCCTTTCATCCGCAGGTTTCCGGTCGCAAAACCCTTCATATCGCTAAAGATGGCGCCGAGGTATTTTTCCAGGAAATGGATATTGGTATAGTCGAAGTTTGCATTTGCATTTATCTGCCGGTGTAATGTGTCGGCTGCATCATACGAGCCCGCAATACTGAATTTATAATTTTCATTGTCAGATATCGCTTCAAATGTAGCATTCTTATTTCTGTCATCCCAGGCACCGTTGATTCTGATGCTGCCAACAGAGTCATTTTCCAGACGGAATTGTCGGGCCTCCAGTTCTGAAGAAATATACATTTCACGAAATGCATCTTCAATCGTTACCGTTCCAGATACAATACCTTCCATTCTGGGTTCCTTAATGATGAAAGGCATAAAGTCTCCAATGTTCACTTTTTTTAATTCCACCACAATATCATCCCAGGTACCCACATCAGAATGTTTGCTCACCATGGCGATTTCCTGTTCACC
>JADZFY010000425.1 GCA_020854215.1 Chitinophagaceae bacterium
CATAATACCGGTGAGGGAGGAATGAGCGCCTATCATCTGAAACACGGCGGAGATATTATTTGGCAGATAGGAACAGGTTACTTTGGTTGCAGAGACGAGCACGGCAATTTTTCACCCGAATCGTTTCAAAAGAATGCAGAGCGGCCACAGGTTAAAATGATAGAACTTAAGCTTTCACAAGGGGCCAAACCTGGCCATGGAGGTATTTTACCGGCAAAAAAGAATACTCCGGAAATTGCTGCAATACGGCATGTTCAACCTTATACTACTGTTTTTTCTCCGCCGTTTCACAGCGCGTTTGACAGCCCCAAAACCATGATGCAATTTATTCAGCAACTCCGAACATTATCGGGAGGAAAGCCGGTGGGCTTTAAGTTGTGTATTGGTAAAAAGAGCGAGTTTGTGGGAGTCTGCAAAGCCATGGTGGAGCTGGATATTTATCCCGATTTTATTACGGTAGACGGAGGGGAAGGCGGAACAGGAGCCGCCCCGCAAGAGTTCTCTAACTATGTGGGTGCCCCGCTGATGGATGGATTAGCCTTTGTACATAACATGCTCGTTGGCTTTGGCATCAGGCAACACGTAAAAGTGATTGCATCAGGAAAAATATTGTCCGGCTTTCACATTCTCCGCGCCATTGCACTGGGCGCCGATGGCTGCAATAGCGCCAGGGCTATGATGATGGCTTTAGGCTGTATTCAGGCGCTGCTTTGCAATACCAATCGTTGTCCAACCGGTATTACTACGCAGGATCCCCAACTTACGGTAGGGTTAGTGGTAGATGATAAGAAACACCGCGTTGCGAATTATCACGAAGACACAGTGAAATCTTTTGTGGAGTTGCTCGGGGCCGCCGGCTTAAATAGTCCGGAACAACTGACCCGGTCTCATATTTACCGGAGAGTCTTTATGAATGAGGTGAGAACCTTTGAGGATGTTTTTCCTTCATTGCAATCCGGCTGCCTTTTGAATGGCAATATTCCGGAAAAGTACCGGCAGGACCTTGAAATGGCAAAAACAGAAAGCTGGTAACGAATAGCAACGCAGCGAAGACATTGAATTTACTTCAGTATTTTCATCTTCACCATTTCAATTCGGGTGTCACTTACATTGCTGATATCAAATTCGTAGCTGTCTATTATTATTCTTTCCTTGATCTTTGGAATCATTTCATGATGCTGAATGATATATCCCGAAAGGGTCTCTGCGTCCGTTTCACCAAAGTCAAGCAAATATTGCTTCGAAAGGTAATTTAATTCCAGCCGGCCCGAAAAGATAAATTCATTTTCGGCTATTTGCTTTTCCACAAATCTGTCCTTGTCATATTCATCGCGTATTTCACCAAAAATTTCTTCCAGCAAATCTTCCATGGTAATGATGCCTGCCGTACCGCCAAACTCATCTACCACCCAGGCGATACTCTTTTGTTCTTTGGTGAATTTACTGATCAGGTCCATGGCACTCATGCTTTCCGGCACCGCCGGTATAGGGAGTAGTATAGACGAAATATCGGGAGGGTTTTTAAACAGCTCAATCTGATGAATATAACCACGAATATTGTCAATACTATTTTCGTAAACCACCAGCCTGCTTAATTTGGTATCAATAAATTTTTGCTTCACTTCCGGAATAGACAAACTCAGTTCAACGGATTCAATCTCTTTTCGGGGAATGAGGCACTGGCGTATTTTAATGGAGGGAAGTTGCAATGCATTTTCGAACAACAACGTATTCATGTCGTGGCCGCCATCCGACTGGTTTTTGTGCTGTTGAATAAATGTTTCAAGATCTACCGGGGAGATCGTCGCCTTTTTCTGGTCTGAAATACGGATGTTAAACAAATACATCAAAATCCATTCAGAAACACTGATAAAAAACGAACCGATGGGGTGAAGGATACTATGAAAAAAATCCAATATCCCCAACTGTGCAAAAATGGATAAGACGGAATCATTCTTTGCCCTGAATACCGCCCTGAAAGAAAATTGTACAATAAGCAGAATTAAAGACGAAAGCAATGTTTCAAAAATAAGCCGCAGGTATTTCACATAAGCAGAAAAGGATGCAGCAAGATGTACCTCAATCCAGTCCCACAAAGGCGATAAAAACTCACCAACCAGTAACCCGTATACCACCACAACCAAGCTCAGTCCCACCAATGTAGTGCCAATGAACTTTACCGGTTGTTCGAGTAATTGCGACAATATTCTTCCGCTGCGTAAGCCCTGCTTTCTTTTGAGTTCGAATGAAAACTTATTGGCAGAAACAAAGGCCACCTCAATACCGGCAAAAAAGCCTACCAGCAAAAGGGTTAAAATAATTCCCACCAGCTTTAATACGTCTACATCAGCCATAGTCTCTCAAATATAGTAAATAGGATAGTTATGTGTAGTAGTCTAAAACAGAAATATTACCCCGTGATTTTCCGTCCTGGATTCACCGCTGCGCTCATCCACCAAAGTAGGAGAACGGAAGATGTCCTTGTTGTGTTGTTTTTTGAAATGACATTTTCAATAAATTTCATCCCCATTCACGATTTACGCTCCATGTAAATTATTGTTTACAGGTCATTTTTCTACTCCTAAAACAGACGGGTCACAATGGCTTCAGCCTCAAGGCATGCCACGTCTAACTGATTATTAACAACGGTAAAGTTAAAGTGGTCTTTAAAGGAAAGCTCGTAGGACGCTTTATTGACCCTTGTTTTGAGCGATTCTGCCGACTCCGTACCTCTGCTTTCCAGGCGTTGTTTTAGCGCTTCAACAGAAGGGGGTTGAACAAAAATAGAAACGGATGATTCGGGGAAACGGCTTTGAATATGGAGTGCGCCTTTTACATCAATGTCCAGAATGGGTATTCTACCGGTATTCCAAATACGTTCCAACTCCGAAAACAACGTACCGTAATATTTTCCTTCATATACCATTTCCCATTCCACAAACTCGTTGTTCTGAATTTTCTGATGAAAGTCTTCTTTACTCAAAAAATAATAATCTTTTCCATTGGTTTCATCCGCACGCGGCTGACGGGTAGTTGCCGAAATAGAAAAGGCGAGCTTTTCGGGGTGTTGTTGCAGTAGATATCGCACGATGGAGGTCTTGCCTGCGCCCGATGGAGCTGTTACTATAATGATTTTATTGGTATTCATGACTATGTTGGAAATGAAATTTACAGAGGCGTCGTTTGTCAGATTCGCTGTATTTGTGCACCCAGCCTTTGCAATCGCTGGTCAATATACTGGTATCCTCTGTCAATCTGTTCTATATTCTGAATAATGCTTTTGCCTTCCGCGCTAAGTGCAGCAATCAACAGGGCAACGCCGGCCCGAATATCGGGGCTGCTCATGGTAATGCCCCGCAGATGATGTTGACGTCCCAGGCCAATTACCGCGGCACGATGCGGGTCGCAGAGGATAATTTGCGCACCCATGTCAATCAGCTTATCCACGAAAAACAGGCGGCTTTCAAACATTTTCTGGTGTATGAGCACCGAGCCCTTGGCCTGTGTGGCTACCACCAAAACAATACTTAATAAATCCGGGGTAAATCCTGGCCATGGATGGTCGTAGATGGTCATTACCGAACCATCGAGAAAGGTTTGTATTTCATATTGTTTTTGTTCCGGAATAAAAATATCATCTCCCCTGCACTCCAGTTCAATACCAAGCTGCCTGAATTTATCGGGTATTTGTCCTAAATGGGCTACGCCTGCGTTCCTGATCGTAATTTCACTTTGCGTCATTGCAGCTAAACCGATAAAGGATCCCACCTCAATCATATCGGGCAATAGTGTATGGGCTGTTCCTCCCAAATGCGTCACCCCCTCAATGGTAAGCAGATTGGAACTGATCCCGCCGATTTTTGCCCCCATCCGGTTAAGCATCATGCATAATTGCTGTATATATGGCTCACAAGCCGCATTATAAATACTGGTGGTTCCCTGTGCCATCACGGCCGCCATTACAATATTAGCAGTACCTGTTACCGACGGTTCATCCAAAAGCAAATCGACACCTTTCAATGTAGGCGCATGAAGGTGAAAGAATCCGTCTTCATGATGATATTGAAACTGCACTCCTAACTTTTCAAAGCCCACAATATGCGTATCCAGCCTGCGTCTGCCTATTTTATCTCCGCCCGGTTTGGGAATGAATGCTTTTTTGAACCGTGCCAACATAGGCCCGGCCAGCATGACAGAACCGCGCAGTCGGCCGCTTTTTTTATGATACGCTTCGCTGTGCAGATAATCAATATTTACATTATCAGCCGTAAACGAACAGGAGTGGCGACTGTGGCGCTCAATGGTTACGTTCATTTCTCCAAGCAGCTCAATCAGCAGGTTTACATCTACAATATCAGGAATATTATTAATGGTTACTTTTTCGGACGTAAGCAAGACTGCACTAATAATTTGCAGCGCTTCGTTTTTAGCACCCTGGGGTATAATTTCACCCCTGAGTTTCTTTCCACCGGTTACTTCAAATGAATGCATACGTAAAGGAATGAATGCAAATATAAAACCCCGGCATATTGATTGGGCTGCCGGGGTTTGATTATTTTAAGATGAATCGTTTATTTAAACCTCTTTTTAAAGTGTTTTCCTCCACCTTTGCCGTTACGGTTGCTCCCGCCGCCGTTGTTGCGTTGCTGGTACCCGCCACCTTTTCCGCCACGCTGGAACCGGTTACCATCCCGTCCCTCTCTTTCACGGTAAGCTTTAACAAATGGCGTATTGGTAAACTCTAACTGTCCGTTGGTAATCGCATTCAACTCACTGCGTATCGCATCGTCATGCACCAACTCCTTATGCCAGTTGTTGTACGCAAGCTTCATATAATACGCGATCGTGTTGGCAAATCCGGAGCGTTTATCCGGGTTTTCTTCCTGCAATGCCTTATTGATTATGCCTTCAATATTCTTTCCGAGATGCGAATACCTCGGATACCTTTTGGGATAAGGCAATACTTTGGGTTTTGCCTTCAGCGTCTCCCGGGTGGGAATAGGGTAAGGACTCTCTACCTCCAGTTTAAAATTCGAAATTAAAAACAAGTGGTCCCACAGTTTGTGTCTGAAGTCATCTACATTTTTCAGGTGCGGATTCAAAAACCCCATCAACTCAATTAATGACTGTGCGTTTTTTTGCCGTTTTTCTTTATCCTCTATTGTAATCACATAGTCAATCATCTTCTGAATATGGCGTCCATATTCTCTCATGATAAGATGATTTCTGGTAGTATTATATTCCATGAATCATTGCAAGTATGGGTAAAAGTACAAAAGAGTTGGCAATTGCCAGCTCTTTTGTAGAAATATCAGCGATTCTGTTAGTAAATATCTTTAACGGGTTCCAATGCTGCTTCAAAACTCAGCAATGCTCCGCCTGTCCGCCTTATAGGCTGTTTTGTATTACCCAATTTTTCTTTGTGTGTATTCCTTCTTTTTGACATAGTTCAACAAACCCTGTTGGTGGTGCAGGCTTATCACCTGAAGCTATTGGATTCCTGTGAGTTTTATCTATCCTGAGTACAGTATAATACGCCCCATTTTTCGGACAGTTAAATGAGATAGAAATTTGTAAACAAAGCTGTCAGAGAAGCCAGCGCCAAAAAAAACGAAAAAATAAGTAAAGCAAGTAGAAGAAAATTCAGTTCAGCGTTTAAGTGTAAGGTTTGTGTTGAAGCGCTTAACGAGCACCAGGCGATCGGGTCATTGGCTAAGAAATACGATTTACATCCGATACAGATAAACGCATGGAAAAAAGAATTCCTGCGGAAATCATCAGTTGTTTTTGACAAAGAGAATAATCGGGAGATTGTTTATTTCAATTGAAAAGTATACCCGTTTATGTAAATCAAAAAGGCAACTTTAGGGGTTGTTGGGGGCGCCCAGGATAAACTGCCGTTAGCGGGCGGGCGATCATCTTCCTCTGATGCAAACAAATTGTCGTAATACATCACGGGCTCATCCCAAGGGATACAAGCAGCGAACCTCACCCAACGATTTTCCCTCGTCAGTTTTTGTTCAAACGGCGTTTTAAATCCTGGCAAAACAAGCTGATTAGGACTGACATAAGCCGGAGCAGATGCACGCTTTCTGAATGTCCCCTTGGATTTTCCTTGCATTGTTTGTTAATTTTTAACGCTACAATCCAAAAGAAACAAAGACTTCAAGGTTATTCAGCATGCCCTATTTATAGCCGGATATTTTGTAATTAGCGGATATTTTGAAATAGGGAGACCGCGGTATATTAGAGGTACTTATCGCCTTTTGCCAATTTAATCTGCGAAACATATTCTTTAATCTCCTGCTCTTTCGATCGCTGACAAACCATCAGTACGTCGCCCGTATCTATCACAATATAGCCTTCCAGCCCCTGCAACACTACTAATTTTTCGCTTTTTATATTGATGATATTTTTTGAGGCGTCAACAGCCATCAGGTTGCCGACAGAAACTGCGTTTTCGTTTGCGTCTTTTTCCATATTCTCGTACGCAGAGTTCCAGGTACCCAAATCACTCCAGCCAAAACTGGACGGGATCAGGTACACGTTATCTGCCTTTTCCATTATACCATAGTCAATGGAAATATTGGTGCACTGCGGGTATATGCGTGAAATTGCATCCTTTTCGGCCGGTGTATTCAGCGTTTTTTCTTCAGCCGCAAATAGTTCATGTATCTCCGGTAAATATTTTTCAAAAGCCTGTATTATGTTTTTTATCTTCCACACAAATATTCCGGCGTTCCAGAGAAAGTCGCCACTTGCTAAAAATGTTTTTGCGATTTCAAGATTGGGTTTTTCTGTAAAAGTCTTCACTTTAAATACATTGTCACTCACTTCATATTGTTCATATTGAATATACCCGTAACCGGTGTTGGGATGAGAGGGCTTGATACCTAAAGTAAGAAGTGCGTTATTCTGCCGAACAAAATTCAATGCTTCATAGCAAACTTTTTTAAACGCAATTTGCTCGGTAACCAGGTGGTCCGACGGAGCACAAATGAGGCAGCCGTTGGGGTTAATACTTTTCAGTTTATAGGATATATAGGCAATACAGGGCGCTGTATTCTTTCTTGAAGGTTCTCCCAATATATTTTCATGAAGGGCATCGGGCAGTTGCTCTTTTACGATGGGGATATATTCTTCAGATGTAATGATGAAAATATTTTCCCGCGGAATAAAGTCAACAAAACGATCAAAAGTTTGTTGAATAAGCGTTTTGCCTGTATTGAGAATGTCAAGAAATTGTTTGGGGTACGCTGTTCTGCTCAGTGGCCAGAAACGACTTCCGATTCCGCCCGCCATAATCGCAACGTAATGGTTCTTATTCATGTGCTTTTTGAAATATTAGTGGTCCGAAATAATCCAATCTAAACTTTTAATATTAAATAATGCCTTCCCTTACCAGGTCGTGCAAATGTATAATTCCTGCGTACATATTGTTGCGGGTAACCAGCAGTTGGCTTACATTGTTTTTTCTCATCATTTCCAGTGCCGAAACTGCCAGCGCCTCCTCGTCAATACACTTGGGGTTTCTACTCATGATATCAGCTGCAGTAATGCCCGATAAATCTTCTTCTTTCTGCAACATTCTTCGTAAGTCTCCATCTGTAACAATACCGGCAATGCTGCCGTTGTCTATGACGGCTGTTGCGCCCATCCGGTTTTGCGTAATGGCTAATATTACTGCCTTAAGCTTACTGCTTTTTTCTACCTGCGGCAAGGCATCCTTCACAAACAAATCGGAAACCTTTAAGAACAAACGCTTACCCAACATTCCACCCGGATGAAATTTTGCAAAATCATCGCTCGTAAATCCTTTGAATTCCATTAAACAAACGGCCAGTGCATCACCCATGGCCAGCTGAGCCATTGTGCTGGTGGTAGGCGCCAGGTTATTGGGGCAAACCTCTTTCTCCACGGTGGTATTTAGCACAA
>JADZFY010000426.1 GCA_020854215.1 Chitinophagaceae bacterium
AGCCATGCAAAGGGCAATTGCCAAAACCGGTGTACATCCCTATACCGTTCAACACGTATTGGGCTCAGGCAGCACAACGGGTAAAGCACTTGTGGAACACCCCAATACAACCGGTGTAGGCTTTACCGGCTCATTTAACGGAGGAAGAGCTTTATGGGAGTTGGCGAACCAAAGGGAAACGCCCATACCCGTATTTGCCGAAATGAGCAGTATTAACCCCGTTATTTTTCTACCGGATACCCTGCAGCAAAACGCAGCAGCATTAGCGAAAAGCTATGCGGCTTCCATCACGCTCGGCATGGGACAATTTTGTACCAATCCGGGCTTATTGATTGCTGTACAAAGCGATGCGCTGGATAATTTTTTAACATTGTTAGGAAAAGAAATTGAAGGTATACTTCCTCAAAAGATGCTGCACAGTGGCATTCACGCCGCTTACCACATCGGGCTCAATAAAGCGCTTTCACAAAAAGGAATAGAAAAAGTAGGACAGGCTGCAACAGCGCCCGGAGAGTATGAGGCTTTTCCAACAGTAGCGAAAGTGCAAGCCGGCGTATTTTTGCAAAACCCCCATTTGAGTGAAGAAGTTTTTGGGCCTTATTCTTTAGCTGTTTGTTGTGAAAATAAAGAAGAACTTATTGTGGTGTTGAAAAAACTGAAGGGGCAACTCACTACTACCATTATGGCAACAGATGCCGACATTGCTGACAACAAGGATATTATTGACTGTCAAACTACCCTGGCGGGAAGAATTATTTTGAACGACGTACCAACGGGTGTAGAGGTTTGTGCGAGCATGGTGCATGGCGGCCCCTACCCTGCCACTACAGATGGCCGCTATACTTCGGTAGGTACTACAGCCATCAAACGTTGGACAAGACCGGTTTGTTTCCAGGGTTTTAAAGACGCGATGCTGCCGGATGCACTAAAGAACAGTAATTCGTTGAAGATTTGGAGAATCGTAAACAACAACTGGACACAGTCCTCCATCTGAAGCTACTGCCAGCATGAAGCGGTGACATGTTATGAAAAAAACATTCTTTTGTATTGATGCCCACACCTGTGGTAATCCGGTGCGGCTTGTAGCCGGAGGAGTTCCCCTATTGCGGGGAAACAACATGAGTGAAAAGCGGCAGTATTTTCTAACCCATTACGACTGGATTAGGAAAGGATTGATGTTTGAGCCCCGTGGTCATGATATGATGAGCGGCAGTATGCTGTATCCACCCCACCATCCCGAAAACGATGTAGCCGTTTTATTTATTGAAACCAGTGGATGTTTGCCGATGTGTGGGCACGGTACCATTGGCAGCATAACGATAGGTTTGGAAGAAGGATTGATTGTGCCGAAAAATCCGGGGAGAGTAAACCTTGAAACTCCGGCCGGACTGGTGGTTATCAGTTACCAACAGGAAGGCAATAAAATAAAGCGGGTAAAACTTACCAATGTACCTGCTTTTCTTGCTTCTGAAGGTTTAACCGTTAATTGTCCGGACTTGGGAGAATTGGTTTTTGATGTGGCCTACGGTGGAAATTTTTATGCTATCATTGACGTTCAGCCCCGATTTAAGGGGCTTGAACACTTTTCTGCAGGTCAGTTAATTGCATGGTCGGGAGAATTGAGAAGACGCATCAACCAGAAATATACTTTTGTGCATCCTGATGACCCAACCATCAACGGTTGCTCGCATATTCTATGGACCGGTACCGTGCTGGATCCTAAATCCACTGCCCGAAACGCCGTATTTTACGGCGACAAGGCCATAGACCGAAGCCCTTGCGGTACCGGCACATCTGCACGTATGGCACAATGGTATGCCAAAGGAAAACTCAGAAAAGGCGATACCTTCATTCACGAAAGTATTATTGGCTCCACTTTTACGGGAACCATCGAGGAAGAGCTCCTCGTTCATGGTACACCCGCCATTCGGCCGGGAATTGAGGGTTGGGCTAAAATATATGGCTACAATACCATCACCATTGATCCGGATGACGATCCCTATGCATACGGATTTCAGGTGATTTAGACGAAAGATGATGTACCCTGCTAAAAACGATCTCATGAACAGGATCTCCGATAAAATAGAAATAAGACAAGAAACGGCCGACGACTTTCCGGAAGTTTTTACAATCAACCGCTCGGCTTTTGGACAGGATAACGAGGCAAAATTGGTGGAGGCATTGAGGAATAATCCCAAAGTTTTTGTTCCCGAACTTTCCCTGGTGGCTGCAGTGCGGAACAAGATTGTGGGACATATTTTGTTTTCAAGGATTCAAATAATAGATAGCATGGGAAGCATTCACGAAAGCCTGGGTTTAGCACCCATGGCGGTTACTCCCGAATATCAAAAAAAGGGAATCGGAGGAAAACTGGTTAGAAAAGGCTTAGAGCGTGCGAGGGGATTAGGTTTTAACGCTGTAATTGTATTAGGTCACGAACACTACTATCCCCGATTTGGATTTAAGCCGGCGGCCAAATGGAATATAAAAGCACCCTTTGACGTTCCTTCAAATGTTTTTATGGCAATTGAACTGGTAAAAGGAGGACTTAAAAATATTTCGGGAACCGTTCGTTATCCAAATGAATTTGAAACAGTTTGACAACCGCGCCTATTACTGCAAAAATCAGAAAAAAGCAGGTAAGGCTTTCTCCTCATCAGTGGTATGCTTCCCTTCGTATCTTTGTGCACATATCGTCATCCTAAAATGAAAGGTCATGAGTTTAGGTTACTTCAGTTATCCTTTGCCGGCCAATGAGCCTGTACTGAATTATGCCGCCGGAAGCGAAGAAAAAGCGGCACTTAAAAAAACACTCGCTGCACTCAAAAAAGAAACTTCCGATATCCCCATGTATATCGGAAGTAAGGAGATACGTACCGGTAAAAAGATAGCTATTCGTCCGCCACATGAAATCGCCCATGTGTTGGGTTATTTTCACGAAGGAAATGAAAAACATGTTCAACAAGCTATTGATACAGCACTCGCTGCGAGAACACAATGGTGGAATATGAGTTGGGAAAGCCGGGCGAATATCTTCTTAAAAGCAGCCGACCTCATCGCTACGAAATACCGTTCCCACATGAACGGAACAACTATGCTCGGGCAGAGTAAAAATGTGTACCAGGCAGAAATAGATGCTGCCTGTGAGCTCATTGATTTTTTGCGTTTCAATGTGCATTATTTAAGTGAAATATACAAACAGCAACCGGTGAGTTCGGCAGGTATTCATAATCGTATGGAATGGCGGCCACTGGAAGGATTTGTACTGGCCGTAACTCCGTTTAATTTTACGGCAATCGGTGGCAATCTGCCAACTGTTGCCGCTATGTGTGGCAATGTGGTGGTGTGGAAACCGGCCTATACCCAAATTTATGCAGCGCAAATGTTTATGCGCATCTTAAAAGAAGCCGGATTACCCGATGGTGTAATTAATTTGATTTATGTTGACGGAG
>JADZFY010000427.1 GCA_020854215.1 Chitinophagaceae bacterium
CCTAACAGGTTGGGTACCTTTATTGAGGCTTGTTATTAATAATTGTGTGGTGCACGGATACAATCCGTGAGGAACAAATTGACCCAAGTGATCCCTTTGGCGGGAACACTTGCGCCAGTGTAGTTACAAAATGCGGCAATGCGTCATCACCCGACTTGAATTTTGAAGACATTGTTTACAATAGTTTGTCCAACTGTAGCCTTTTATTACAGTGAGGAACCTAACAGGTTGGGTACCTTTATTGAGGCTTGTTATTAATAATTGTGTGGTGCACGGATACAATCCGTGAGGAACAAATTGACCCAAGTGATCCCTTTGGCGGGAACACTTGCGCCAGTGTAGTGTATATATAATTCCCCCTACGCTTCGACCTATCTGGCGCAAGTGTTCCGCGTTAGCGGCCACTTGTGCCTACCAATTCTGCCGGACTGTGTCCGGCCTTTCAAAGGGGCTATCCCTATTTGACCAATGAAACCATAGCCCATCCCTGAACCTGCTTAAAGCCTCCGCCTTATGTCCTGGAAACGGGCTACTGGCTCTTAATCTAAACACGTAACGATTTCTTTTTCTTACGCAACCATTAGCTATCCTTTAGCGTAATTTGAGTAGTAAAATCTTTCAGAAGCTTTGGATCAACTGTTGCCATTAATAGGAGGTTGCATGGGCAATGACCCCAAATGCCAGCGCGTATTTTACGACAAATACCTTGGTTTTGTATTAAAGACGGTATATCGTTATGTGAGTTCCTATGAATCCGCCGCTGAAGTATCGAATGATGCGTTTGTCAAAATTTTCAGATCGTTTCATCATTTTGATTACCGGAATGCTGCAAACCCCGAAATGCTATTATTTGCGTGGATGCGACGTATTGTAATCAACACAGCAATAGACTTCCTTCGGATAAACCAGGCGCAGAAGAGGTACAGGCCCATTGTGGAACTCCATGAAAACGGCATTGAACCCGCAATCTTGAATCCGGACACAACAATACTATATAAAGAGCTGATTGAACTGATTAGGAAATTGAGTCCCTCTTACCGCACTGTATTTAACATGTACGTAATTGATGGTTATTCACATCAGGAAATTGCGGAAACGTTGGGTATATCGGTGGGAACGTCTAAGTCGAACTTGGCCCGGGCAAGGGCATTTTTGCAGAAATACCTTGTAAAAGATAATAAGGATAATGTGCTATGTTTTATCTGAAGAATGATGATATGGAGGACCTTTTCCGCAAAGCGGCGGAAAATTACGAACTGGATACCGGTAAGGCATCCAACTGGGAAGCAGTTAATCATGCATTGAATCATGAGCAACCCGAAAAGCCGGGCGAAAAGAAAAAGAAAAAAAGACGATTTATTTTTTGGTGGTTTCTGCTCTTTCCCGCCGGATGGTTAGCCCACAATACCTGGCTGAAGACCGGAGAAAATATGGTTAGTCCCCCGGCAATGATAATGAAGGATCAATCCGCCGGAGTAAAGACAGCTAATGAAGTTGCGGAGGATGAGTTGTTCAATGCCCGCCAGTTGGAGAAGAAACAGCGGGGTAAAAATAACGCTGTTGATGTTCAGCCCAGAGAAAATTCGGACTCCACCACCGGCAGGAATTACACGAATAGCGAAAAGCCGGCGGGAAACAAAAGGGTGACGATGGAGCGTACCGTCAACAGGCAAGCTAACACCCATAAGGAAACGACTTTGTCCGGAAATGCGTTTGCGCTCGATAGAAAATCGGCAGCTCATTTTTCAGCCAGAAATGAGCGCAGAGAAAATCACCCCATTATACCCGAACACCAAAAAGTGGCGGTGCTGCTTCGTAATCATTCGATGCCGGTGGATGTGTCGCGGCTAACGGGGAGTTTAATGCAATTGGAAAAGAATAGCGGGGAGGTGGCCCATTCCGAAAAGAAGAATGAAACCATTAGCAATGATAACCGGTATTTTTATCTGACAGCAATAGGGGCGCCTGATCTCACTTCTGTAAAGTTCCAGCGTATTTCGGGTGCAGGCCGCGGATTAGGTTTGTTAGTTGGATACCGGATAAGCAAACGGATTCAGATGGAAGCAGCTGTTTTGCTGGAAAAGAAAATCTATTATACCGATGGCAGATATTTTGATAAAAGCAAACTGTCTCCTTACTACCAAAATGTAAAGATGCTCTACGTAGATGGTAGTTGTAAGATGATTACCATCCCGGTGAATATTCGATACAATTTGTTTTCGAATAAACAGACTAATTGGTTTGTCGGAGCAGGAATGTCGTCGTATTTGATGAATGAAGAGTATTATGATTACACTTACCAGCACTACAACGAGCCTCCGAAAACAAAAGGATATTTATATAAAAAGAAGGATCCCAATTGGATGAGCGTTATCAATATCAATGTGGGATATGAAAAAACATTTTGGAGAAAATACCTTCTGAGAGTGGAACCGTATTTCAGATTGCCTGTTTCGGGTATGGGCACTGGTAGTTTGCCACTAACGAGCGGAGGAGTTTTTTTAGGGTTTGGACGACGGTTTTGATTCACCCATTATTTTAAAACGAGAGAACGATGCTAAAAAAAATCATCATTTTTTTTGGAGTGGTTGTGCTATGCCTGGGTGTAGCGTGGTACTGGTATTCTATGCCGAGACGGGGAGTTTTGCACAAGACTGCGGAAGTGTCCGTGCCTGCATCGGAGTTGTATGATGTATATCAGTCGGACGAGGCCGAAGCCAATCAACGTTTTCTCGATAAAATAATGGAAGTGGATGGAACGGTAGAGGAAATAATTTGGGTGGGGAGTGATGTGGTTATCATGTTAGGGGTAGGAGCTGCGGGTGGAATAAGTTGTCGTTTTTCTCCGGGAACGGAAATGAAAAACACAGAATTTAAAAAAGGAATGAAGGTGCTGATTAAAGGAAAGTGTACCGGTTTTAATATAGATGTTAACCTCGTTGATTGTGTAATTGTTTCCAAACAAGCTGAACCATAAAAACAAAGCGATGAAAAAATGGATACTTGTGCATTGCCTCTTCGTTAACGTTTTGAACGCAGGCGCTCAGTTGTATGTGACTAAAACGGGTTTTACCGGCTTTTACTCCAAAACGCCCATGGAAGATATAAAAGCTGAAAACAATCAGGTGTACGCAGCTGTTGATTTGTCAAAAAGAACGATAGCTTTTTCAATGTTGTTAAAGGGTTTCCTGTTTCGTAAAGAGCTGATGCAGGAGCATTTTAACGAAAACTATGTGGAAAGTGATCAATACCCGAGGGCAACTTTTTCCGGAACCTTTTCCGGTAATATAGACCGAGTCGGGCAACAAGCGGTAGTTATCGAGGTGACGGGGAAAATATCACTTCATGGTGTGATAAAAGAATTCTCCACACCGGCAACAATCGAAATCCATAACGGCACGCTTACGGGTAAATCAAATTTTCAATTGATTCCCCGGGATTTTAATATCTCCATTCCATCCCTGGTGAGAGACAAAATTGCCAGGCAGATAGATGTGGTGATAAATATAACCTGTAAACCTCTAAAATAGTCGTATGAAAAATCGAAGTGTTCATATCATAAATATAATCCCTCCTCAAAAAAAATCCCTTCTCCTAACCTGTACGGCGGTGCTATGTGTATCTGTTTCGCTGCGTGCGCAGGACACTGACTTGTTGAAGCGGTTGAATGATTCAATGATGGCAACTGCTAAAACGGTGTATGTATCAGGGACCTTTAAAGGAACAAGAATTATTAATACCCAGTCGGTAGAAATGCCTGCCAAACAGGAACTGCTGTTTTCAATAATGCACCGGTTTGGAAAAATCAACGACGGAGCCTATCAGTTTTTTGGCTTGGATAATGCTACAATGCGTATGGGCTTTGAATATGGGATTACCGATTATATAACTGCCGGTATCGGACGAAGTACATTTCAAAAGACATTTGACGGATTTCTGAAAGTCCGTTTGCTGCGACAAACAGCATCGGGCGGACATATTCCTTTTTCGCTAACCGCCCTTGGTGGTCTTAACCACAATACGATCAAATACACGAATAAGCCATATATGAATGCCCGGTACCGAACCGACTATGTTACCCAGTTACTCATAGCCAGAAAGCTCACCCGAAATCTGTCGTTACAATTATCACCTACCTGGCTGCATTACAACCTGGTTCCGGAACACAGAGACCACAATGATGTGTTTGTATTGGCTGCAGGAGGGCGTATGAAAATCACCCGGCGATCGAGTATCAATGTTGATTTCTGTTATATACCACCCAATCAAACCCCCTCTGTGAAGGTATATCATTCGCTAAGTGCAGGTTTTGATATCGAAACCGGCGGGCATGTGTTTCAGGTGCATGTTACCAATTCTCAGGGTATGACGGAACCGCTTTTTATGGGACGAACGACCGGCAGTTGGGGTAAAGGAGATATCTATTTCGGATTTAATATTTACCGTTCTTTCAAATTGGGGAAGAAGTGATTATTGATAATTTTTAAAATATCATTTGCTATGGAACGAAGAAAATTCATTAACGATCTCGGCCAGGTAACGGCTATTTTTTGTGCCGGTGCGTATTTTGCCGCATGCTCTAAGTCGGATGACAATAATCCTGATCCGGGAAATCCGGGTGGCGGTAATGCGCGCCTTTCTGCCAATCTTAATTCGGAGCTTACCTCTGTTGGGAGTTCGAAAATCAACGGGAGTGTAATTGTGGTTCGCACGGCAACGGGCAATGTGGCTGCTTCATTTGTGGCGCTCAGCTTAATTTGTACCCACCAGGGCTGTACGGTAGGATTCGACAGTGTAACAACCGGTTTCAAATGTCCCTGCCACGGCAGCGAATACAATATCAATGGTGCGGTTACGCAGGGTCCTGCTCCCCAGGCATTAACAAAATATAATATTTCTATAACCAATAATGTATTGACTGTAAACTGAACAGATGAATCCCTGCCGGGTTCAATTTCCTTCTTTCGTAAACAGAAATTCCTAAATCGTAAGCATAGTTAACGGGTTGCAAATAATTTCGCCGCCGGAATTATAAACTTAGATTAAAGAACAATGCAACTACACTTTATGCGAAGATTAGCGCTCATTATTTTTACTTTTCTGGTTAGCCTTCATTCGTTTGCTACTGATGACTATAACGGCAGGATTAAAGGCACGGTAAAAACCAACGACGGAGAAGCGGCTGCGTGGGTAACCATCAGCATCAAACATACAGGAATAGCCACCATTACCGATCAGAATGGAGAGTTTTCCTTCAGGAATTTAAAACCCGGAAATTATACATTGATCATTTCATTTTCGGGTACAGAAAAAACAGAAAAAGAAATCCAGGTTACAGAAACGGAAGTTTCAAGTATAGATTTTACTTTACAGCAATCTGCTAAAATGCTTTCTAATATCGTCATTGAAAGCCGCAGAAGTTTGAACCTTCAGCCGGTTTCAATTGGCAAGCTACCGGTAGCAGCCATGGATCTTCCACAGAGTTTTAGTATCGTGAATTCGGCTACGCTCCAAAATCAGCAGGCCGAAAAGCTGAGCGATGCCATCCGGAATGTAAACGGCGTATATTTATCGGCTACACGTGGTGCAGCACAAGAAAGTTTTTTTGGACGCGGCTATCGTATGGGCAATGATAATTTCTTTAAAAACGGCGGACGAATCAATTCGGGTGTTTTTCCCGAAATGAGTTCACTCGAAAGCGTGGAAGTGTTAAAGGGAGGGGCTGCCATACTTTATGGAGAAGTTGCTCCCGGAGGAGTAATTAATATGGTTACCAAAAAGCCCAAATTCGATTTCGGCGGCCAGGTTTCGTTGCGTGCGGGCAGCTATAATTTTTGGAAACCTTCAATTGATGTGTACGGCCCTTTGAGCAAAAAAGTGGCTTACCGGGTTAACGGAACTTTTGAGGATGCAGACAGCTATCGCGATGTGGTGCATTCCCGGAGATATTATGTCAACCCATCGCTGTTGTTTAAGCTGAGCGATAAAACTTCATTATTGGTGCAGGCCGATTACCTGAATCACAATTTTACACCGGATTTTGGTATTGGCTCGCTGGATAATACCATCATTGCCGATGTTCCGCGTGGTACTTTTAACGGTACTTCCTGGCAATACAACAAACTCCAGCAATCCACAGCCTCCGCTGAGTTAGACCATAAGTTGAGCAAAGCATGGAGCGTGAAGGCATCTGTGAACTACCAGCATTACTACCGCGATTATTATTCAACTGAACGTATTCAGGCAAAGGAAAATGGCGACTGGACCAGACCCCTGAATAAATACCTGTCCAATGAAAGCAGTGTTTACGGACAAGTGAATATTACCGGGAAACTGAATACAGGAGCAATCGGACACACAATCTTAGCGGGAGCAGACGTGGATCATAATACCACGAACATGACAACGTATAACAATCCCAAAACCTACGACGAATTCAATATCATTGATCATTCGAAGTTTACACCGCGTATGGATATTCCCGCTGCGGATGCTACCGGAAAAACTACCACACCGTCTACGCGGGCTGGTGTGTATATCCAGGATCTGATCAGCCTGTCAAACAAGGTAAAACTGCTTGCAGGGGTACGTTGGTCAATGGAGGAAGCTGCACGCGCCAAAACACTCTATTATGAAAAAGATTCGGTGAGTTATGGTAAGGCGTTATCAACAAACGCATTTTCTCCCCGTGTGGGCGTGGTGTACAGAGTGTTAGCCCATTCTGCATTGTTTGCCAGTTATTCCAATTCTTTTTCACCCAACAGTGGCACCGATGTTTTCGGAAACACGTTGAAGCCGTCAGTGATTGATCAGTACGAGATAGGAGTGAAGAATGACTTTTTTAACGGAGGATTATCGGTGAACATCACGGCCTATCAGATTGTAAACAACAACCTGGCGCAGACTGCCCAGTTTGAAAAAGACGGAGTGACGCCCAATAACAACACATCGCTGAAAGAGTTAGTGGGTAAAACGGTGAGCAAAGGAATTGAACTGGATATCAACGGGCGACCCGTTAAGGGTTTGGATGTAATTGCGGGTTACAGTTATAACGATATGCGGTATTCGAAAACTCCGGATACCAAAGGCAGCTATGTGGAAGGTGAGCGTTTGGTAGGAACACCTGCCCATACTGCTAACGGCAGCATTTTCTACAGTTTTGATGGTACGCTTAAAGGATTCAGAGTTGGTGCAGGGGTATATTATTCCGGCGACCGTAATGCAGGATGGAATAACACGAAGCAACAGTCACAAACGTATTCCAGACTCATTCCGGTACAAGGATTTACCACTATTGATATCTCTGCCGGATATACATACAGGAAAGTATCGTTGCTGGTGAAATTGAGCAACCTCACCAATACCTATAATTATTATGTTCACGAAAATTATAGCATAAATCCTATTCCGCCGAGACAGGTAATGGCAACGCTGTCCTATAAGTTTTAAAAAGATTTTGTAAAGAACAAACAAATGGCTGGTGATTTCATCAGCCATTTTTCATTTTTCAGCCATTACAGACAGTATTTCCACAAAGGAATCGTGTGCTTTGCATATTCCTGTGCCTTCGTGGCGAATAACGCTTACCCTGAACGTCGTTCAATTATACCAGGCGGGGTATTTGTTATCATTCATTGCATACGGTATTGACACAAATGCACAAAGAGGTATGGAATGGAAACTGCGAAGACGCGAAGGGGTATGATATCGCCTGGCGATCTTCCAACCTATCCCGAATTACCGGGTGACATTCTACTCCAAAAGAGAATACTGAAAAAGAATATTTCATTCTTACACGCGCCGAAGCAGAATCAAAAAACAATCTCATAAAAAAAGTCCTGAACCTAGCAGCCTGGCGCAGGTGTGTAGGACGGGTATTGTGTGATGGCACACCTGATGCCTAAGCGTTACTTGTTCTACTATTGGTAGTTATTTTAAAATCTTTTCCTTCGCCGCCACGTCTTCCACATAGCTAAAAGTTGAGGACAGGTACAAGGCTGCCGGGGACGTGGCGAACAAGCTGTCAAAAATTGTATATTACAATATGCCCGTAAAAAGCACCATCCCATACACGGGAGGAATATTTTCCATCACAATCACCTGCTACAAGTGGCTACCGCTAATATAGAAAAAAAATGGCTATGATATTGTATACAACTGGTTTGATTATCTAAAGTCTCAGGGACATTATATTGTTGGTTACGCTATAATGCCCAATCATGTTCATGCAATAATCGGATTTATAAATACCGGTATATCTATTAATACTATTGTAGGCAATAGTAAACACTTTTTGGCTTATGAACTTGTGCAGTTATTAAAGCAGCAAAATTATGAAAATATACTAATGCAATTAGAACAGGGCTAATTAATAATTTGATAGGCTAAGGATGAGACTAATTAAAATGATCTATGCGAAATAGCTTTTATCATGCAACAACTTTTTCGCAATAAATTTCACGATCTGCCCTCGGTAACCTGCCGTATTTTTGATACCAGTATCCACGTTAGCCGCCTACTTTTACGTGAGATTTGCAATGTAGCTGAATAAAGGAAATGCCCGATAGAGATATACCGCTCACAGGTCTTCTCAAAGTAAAAGTCAGCGGCGTTGTGGATACGATGCCCAACCGGCACGAGGTGAAAATGTTTGATTTTTAGCCAGGTAGTAATTTATAATCAATAATCCTAAGTGATGTGCATGCATATTTTTTCCTCGGCACATCAAATTATTAATTAGCCAAATTATGGCGTAAAAAAAGTCCGGAACCTATTTCTCAATAGGCCCGGACCACGATCCCCGATTAACCACCCGTTTGGGATTACTCCTGATTTTTGTCCTTATTCTTTGATGACTTTGATTTGTTGAATTGTTCCTTTATAATGATAACGGACGATATAAATGCCATTGGTATAACCACTCAGACTGATCTTTAGGGTATTGCTTCCCGGTTTCCACTGACCAAGCAGGCTGCCACTTATCGTCATAAGTTGTACGGTACCCTCCGGTTGTAAGCCACTAATGGTTATTTGCTGCGATGCCGGATTGGGATAAGCTCCAATTTGAAGTGCCGTGTTAATGGTAATTCTCTGTATGGAAGAATAACGGTATCGCCCATCCCTATCCACCATCTTTAGCCGGTAATAGTGTGTACCTCCGGAAAGAGACAGGTGTGTGTATGCGTACTGGTGTGTACCCGCACTGTTTGCAGTCATTACGGTTCCGATCGTTTCAAAACGGTTACCGTCAATACTATGTTCAACTTCAAAATGAGCAGTATTTACTTCAGCGGTGGTTGTCCATTTAATCTGTGCATTACTTCTTTCCGCCTTTACTTCAAATTTTAACAGGGTAAGCGGGAGTGCCGAATTGATGCTGTTGATAACGAAAGGTGAGAAGCCGGTATATCCCGATTGCGACTTACTGTACCATTCCGGTTGTCCCACAACAGCCGCCTGTATCGGACTCACCTGCCAGCCAGCAACGAAGTGCGCAACGGAAGATTGTAAACGATCGAAACTGGGTTGTTCATCATCATCTTTCCAGTTAAAGGTAATGGTTGCATTACTACCGCCCGGTGTTTGCTCGTCAATAAACCAGGTGCGGTTTACATTACCCGTACGCACCGTATCTCCGGAATTACCGCTCTGCAGGACAAATGGCGCTACGCGAACGGAGAAGTTATCCGGCGTGCCGGTATTACCGATTTTTAAGAAGTTGCCATGACTGGTATCCGTAGCAACCGGGAACACATTTTCAGTATTGTTATTTGCCAGTTTAAGTTTACCGGTGCCATTGGTAACAATGAAATGAGAAATACTGTCTGCATTCAGGATGCTGCCGTTAACCGTAAGATCAAAATCACCCAGTAAAAGCTTACCGCCAATCCATCCGGGAACATCATCGGGGATACCCTGTTTCATATCCAGGTTTCCATTGATAATGGTATGTCGGGTTAATGGTTTGATCGTTGAGAACGACAGCGTATCACTGTTGTTGAGTTCATTGTATTCAACCGGTGTACAGTTTACGATTTGTGCTACCACCTTGCCTTTTATCAG
>JADZFY010000428.1 GCA_020854215.1 Chitinophagaceae bacterium
CAGCAGATGAGCCAATGTAGTTTTTCCCGCTCCAATATTGCCTTCAATCGTGATGAAATGATAATTCATAAAGTAAATCAAACTTAAACAACCCTTTTTAATAAACCGGAAAGGGTTATACACTAGTTTTCCAGTTTATGTACCTCCAAACCATCCGGGCATTCATTGAGTAGCCTGCTTATGGTTTTTTTAAGTACCGGGTGTACCGTTCCAGCGGCAATTTCATTGAGAGGAGTAAGCGCAAATCGCCTGTTGGCTAATTCGGGATGAGGGATTTTAAGATCAGGGTACTCCATTTTTTCATCGTTAAACAACAGAATATCAATATCAATAATCCTTGGCCCATATTTTTCCAACCTGCTGCGCCCCATTTCGAATTCAATTTGCAGAATGTGTTTTAACAACGGAAGCGGAGACAATGCAGTGTGCAGCAAAAGTGCCTGGTTATAAAAATTGGGCTGATCTGTTTTTCCCCATGCGTCTGTTTCATACACTGGTGATGAAATCACAATCTTTCCACAAACATTTTCAATCTTTTTTGCTGCCATTTCAAGGTGATTTTTTCTGTCGCCCATGTTACCGCCTGTCAGCAAATACACTTTATTCATGTATAGAATGTAATTTTCGGGGTCAAATATCTCTATTTTTGTCTGATTAAATTTTCAAACGTGAAGAGTTTCTTTAAAATTTTCTTTGCCGCATTGCTGGCACTGGTTGTTTTTGTAGGTATTGGAATGTTGTTATTATTTGCTGTTGTGGGTAGCGTTGCCAGCAGCGAAAAGCCAGCCATTGCTGAAAAATCGGTATTGTTTATTGATCTGTCGCAAAGCCTTAAAGACCGAAAGACGGACAATACACTTGCTAAACTCACCGGCGACCCGGATATCATTTCTTCCTCCCTGTACGATGTGGTTCGCTTGCTTCAGCATGCCAAGTCCGATTCGCTTATTAAAGGACTCTATATAAAATGCAACGACAACGTAAACGGTTTTGCAGCCAGTGAAGAGTTGAGAAACGCTATTCTTGATTTCAAATCAAGTAAAAAGTTTGTGATTGCTTACGGAGATATGATATCCCAAAAAGCATATTTCGTTGCCAGCGTGGCAGACAAGGTGTACTGTAATCCTAAGGGGATGCTGGACTGGAAAGGGTTTGGTTCCCAGCTCTTTTTTATAAAAAATACACTGAAAAAACTGGAGATTGAACCGCAAATATTTTATGACGGAAAGTTTAAAAGCGCAACCGAGCCGCTGCGTGAGGAAAAGATGACAGATGCCAACCGGCTGCAAACCACCGTTTGGTTGGGAGATATTTACCAGCGCTTTTTATTGGGCGTAGCTGAAGCAAGATCATTGGATACTGCCACGCTACACCGGTATGCGAATGAGTTTATGATCCAAACTGCCAATGATGGGGTGAAGTACCAATTATTGGACGGCGTGAAATATGATGACGAAGTAAAGGCAGACGTCAGAAAACGACTGGGAACTAAAGAAAATGATAAAATTGCATTTGTTCCGATTGGCAGCTATGCGGAAGCTACGCAACTCAACAAGTATGCAGCCGATAGGGTAGCCGTGATTTATGCAGAAGGAGATATTGTGTACGGAAAGGGTAAGGAAGGCCAGGTAGGTTCTGATGAATTTCGAAAATTACTTGTAAAGGCACGAACCGACAAGAATATTAAAGCGATAGTGCTGCGGGTAAATTCTCCTGGAGGCGATGCGTTGGCCAGCGAAATTATATGGAGGGAAACAAAACTAGCCCGCGAAGCCGGAAAACCCCTGGTGGTTTCGATGGGGGATTTGGCTGCATCGGGAGGTTACTATATTTCCTGCGGCGCCGACAGCATATTTGCGCAACCGAATACCATTACAGGTTCTATCGGAGTTTTTGGCATCATACCTAATTTGCAGGATTTTTTCCGTAATAAGTTAGGTGTAACTTTCGACCAGGTAAAAACGGCACCTTACGCAGATCTCGGAACCGCTGTTCGTCCGCTTACCACAGGCGAAAAGCAAATCATCCAGGCTTCCATTGATACCATTTACCATGATTTTAAATCACGGGTGGCAGAGGGTCGCAAAAAGGATATACAGTTGGTGGATAGTATCGCACAAGGGCGAGTGTGGACGGGAGCCAGGGCAATGCAGATTGGACTGGTAGATCGCCTTGGCGGGTTGAATGACGCCATTAGATGTGCTGCCGGAATGGCGAAATTGGAAAAATATTCGTTGAGAGAATTTCCCGAGCCTGCTTCGTTTTGGGATTTGCTTAAAGGCGGCTATGATAAAACGGTAAAATCCAACGCTATCAAAGAAGAATTGGGTAGCAGTAACTACTCGTTGTACGAACAAATACAGCGCATCAGGCAAATGGTGGGTACCGCACAAACCCGGTTGCCCTATGAGATTGTAATTGAGTAAATATAGGAATCAGGTTCGATCCCCTACCTTCGGCCGGCAAATATTATTTAGAATGGATAAACCGTATAGCCAGTTTACAGCGATGCTTTCAATTGCGCGTGCCGGACTGATTTCGATATTCAGAAGTCCTTCTGCGGTGGCTTTCAGCTTTGCTTTTCCATTGGTTTTTATTCTCGTATTTGGTTTTTTTAGTGGAAATGGAAATGTGTCTGTTCGGGCGGCTTTTGCGCCGGATACCGATACTTCCTCGTATTTGTATAAGGTTTTACACGGCATTGGTGGTATCCGCATTGTGAATAAACCGGCTTTGGAACTGCAGGAAGATTTGGAGAAAGGCAGGCTCACGGCAATCATCTCCCTTCAAAAAAGCAACAGCGAATCGCCTGCTTATATTATCCATCTCAAAAGTTCTGAAGCAGTAAACCCACAAAACATACAAATACTGCGCTCTATTATCGAATCGGTGATTAAAACACTGGATCATCAGAAATTTCCTGATATACCCACTGTTGCTACCATTAACAACGACATTGAAAAAATACCCGGAAGAACCTATCGTACCATTGATTTTATATTGCCTGGGCAACTTGGATTTTCTTTGCTTAGCGCCGGTGTATTTGGTGTGGCATTTTTGTTTTTCAGCCTCCGGCAAACTTTGGTACTCAAACGTTTTTTTGCCACGCCGGTGAGTCGCACCTTTATTGTTTTGGGTGAGGGATTAAGCCGGGTGACTTTTCAGTTAATAACGGCTGTGGTGATATTGGCTATCGGATATTATTTCTTTCATTTTACATTAATTCATGGCTGGATCACGTTCCTGGAATTATTGGTATTAAGCTTTGCCGGACTGGTAGTGTTCATGTCTTTTGGATTTGTGGTAAGCGGAATTGCGAAAAATGAAAGTACCATTCCTCCATTGGCTAATATGGTTACGCTACCTCAGTTTTTACTGGCGGGAACTTTTTTTCCTATTGATAATTTTCCGGAATGGTTGCAGCCTTTTTGCAGAATTTTACCGCTTACGCATTTGAATGATGCTATGCGAAACGTCTCGTTTGAAGGCGCTCATCTAACAGACTGTGGAAAGCAGTTAGCCATATTGGCCGTTTGGGCAGTGATAGGGTATGCCCTGGCGGTGAAAACATTTAAATGGGAATAAATCGAAACCGGGTATAAAAATTTATTAAAGGATGCGCTTATTAAAACAGGTGATCATTGGAGTAGTGGTATTCAGCATCATTTTGCTGCTGATATCGTTTTTACTGCCGTCGAGAATAAGTGTTTCGAAAACGGTGCTGATCAATGCTTCCCACCAAAAGGTAGTAAATGCGTTGATGGATATTGGAAACTGGAAAAACTGGAACCCCATCATGCAGGACAGTACAGCAAAATATACCGTTATATCCGATCGCCAGATGGATTGGCTGAGCGGCGATGGTACGCCTAATTCGCTACACCTTCAACAGTTTGCTCCGGACAGTATCGCTGTTGTAATACGTTCAAAGGACAAACAGGTGTTTGCGAGCGGGTTTACCGTAGTTGGCCATCAGCAGGACAGTTTGTTCACCAAAACCGAATGGTGGATAGATGAGCATCTCGCCTGGTATCCCTGGACAAAATTTTACGGTCTGTTTTCGGAGAGTTTTCGGGAAGCGTATATTGATAATACACTCCAAAAGTTTAAACAGTACATCGAAAGCGATTAGTTGTTGCTCCCTGCCAGCCCGGTCTCTTGCAAGGGACTCAGCGTAATGTTGTGGACAATATTATATTCCATGCACCGGGTTTACTCCCTGCAAAAGGCTATGAGATAATCCCGGATATGAAACAAAGTCCGGTTAATCGCAATGGGTAGCCTTCCGTCGCCACGGTACTTCTCTGCTCACATTGCCAGCTCGCATCACAAGATGGTGACGCGAAGAAAAACCCCGGGGTTATTCTGTTGACTGCATAGAGTTTTAGGTTAAACATGGTTTCGACTGCATACACATTGGTTACATCGAGCTAACTCACGCCAAAAGAAAACGTTAAATGCGTAAAACAATTGAATATTGCTGATGCGTACTAACGCGATTAACACCACGTAAACAAATTTCTGTTTTATTTCACGCATTATTTAGTCCCCTTTATCTAAAATACATTTTATGAAAAGTTCACTGATTTTACTGGCATTGCCGGTTCTTCTTTTTTCCTCCTGCACCAAAGAAAAAATAGTGGGTGCTAATGACCTGCCGGCTACCAGCACCAACTATATCAACAACCATTTTCCCGATCAGGTCATTGTTCATGCCATTAAGGAATACGACGATCTCCGAATCAAGTACACGGTTTATCTGAAGAACGGGGTTAAACTTGAGTTTAATCAAAGTGGGGAAGTGAAAGAGATTGAGGGCAACAATGCGCTGCCGGACAGTGTGATTCCTTCCGGCATTCTCGACTATGTAAAATCGCACTATCCCGATGTATTTATCAAAAAATGGAATCGGGAGAGAACCATTCAGGAAGTAAAACTTTCTAACGGTATGGAGTTGGAGTTCGATAACAATGGTAATTTTCTTCGTATAGACAATTTGTAATACTGCACTACACGACGGGGCGTTACCCCAATTGAACATGATTTTCCTTTTCGGAGCGTGCTACCCTGGTTTTTTTTAGGATTTATTTTTTCGCTTTTCGGTGAAGTCCTATATTTATCTCCTGTAAATTTGACATTTAAAAAATTGTAGTATGACTGCTGAAAAAAATTATTCTTTTAGTGCTTCGCGTCGTTCCTTCCTGGTAAAGGGCTCCCTGGCTTCCGCCGGATTCTTGATTGGAGGAACTTCCGCATGGTCGCAATCATTGTTCTTTTCAAAGAATCCGGATTCAAAATTCTTTGGTGTACAAATAGGAGTCATTACGTATTCGTATCGCAGCATGCCGCACGACGTGCATCAGTTGTTGAAGTATATTGTAAACAGCGGCATAAGCGCTGTGGAGTTAATGGGTGAGTCGGTGGAAGACTACGCAGGTAAGCCGGCTGATAAAACCAAAGTTGCAGAATGGCGTGCTACGGTTGCTATGGACAAGTTTAAAGAAGTAAGAAAAATGTTTAAAAAAGCGGGTGTCAGCATATATGCATATAAACCCAGTGCTTTGGGCGCCAACAATACAGATGCGGAAATTGAGTATGCGATGAGGGCTGCAAAGGCGTTGGGTGCACAATCGGTTACTGTTGAACTACCAAAGGATCCTGCACAATCGCTACGCCTGGGAACCATTGCTGCGAAACACAAAGTGTACGTGGGGTATCATGCACATACACAGGCAACCGATACGGCATGGGATGTGGCGCTGAACCAGTCGCCTTACAATTCTATGAACCTCGATTGTGGCCACTATATAGCCGCCGGAGGTAATAATACTAAGGAGTCGTTACTTGCACTTATTCAATCCCGGCACGACAGGATTACCAGTTTTCATATGAAAGACCGGAAGTCAAAAGAAAACGGCGCAGACAATTTGCCATGGGGAGAAGGGAACACGCCAATTAAAGAAATATTGAATCTTCTGAAAGAGAAAAAATATAATATTCCTGTTAGCATAGAGCTCGAATATAAGATCCCGGAAGGTTCTGATGCAGTAAATGAAGTGGGAAAATGTTTAGCGTTCGCACGCCAGGCATTGGGTGCATAATCATCTGCAGCGTTCAATTTTTTTAACAGCTCACCATTAAATGTTTTGATATCTAAAATCAGACATAGTGCTACTTTTAGGCTAAGTGCAACGTTTTTTTTGCTGTTGCTGAATTGGGCTGTAATTTTCGTACCGGCTGTTAATGCCAGCCAAACGGATAATATTCATTTTCAGCATAACAGGGAGTTGTTGCACCAGTATCCGGCATCCAATGATGCTGATCCAACTCCAACCGAAGTAAAAGCAGGTGTAGATCTTCGAATTGCGGAATATAAAAAAGGGCAGGAGCTTAGGTATATAACGAAGCGGCGGCAGTATTTGGACTTTACTACGCTGTTAAAAAAATGCGGCAACGAACTTACACATACTTCTTCATCATTCGAAATCACACCGGCCTATTACACTTTCCTTTACCTGCTCTACCTTTTTTAGTAATGCTGCGATTCGCTATCTATTGATACGCCGATATCGTTTTGTTCATCAGCATACAATTTTCTGGTCAGTTTTTACTCACAAACAAACTGAGAAACAATTATTCCATCAGTAGGTGGAGAATACCTTGCTGTTGGAAGAACAATATCCTAAAATCATTTTTAAACCTAAGCAAATTAATTTTTATGAAATGTCCTAATTGCAACGAAACGCTCCTCATGACGCAAAGAAATAATATTGAAATTGATTACTGTCCTTCCTGCCGGGGTGTTTGGCTTGATAAGGGGGAGTTGGATAAGATGCTGGACTATGCGGCACAAAATATGGTACCACAACAGCCGACACCGTCTGTGCCGCCTCAGTATCCGCCATCCGGATATTACGAGCAAAAGCATAAGTATCCTTATCCGCAACACGGCTATCAAAAGCCTTATAAGAAAAAAGGCTTTTTAGGCGATCTGTTTGATTTTGACTAACTACGTCATTGCTGTCTCTCATGGAGAAATAAAAAAAGTCTGTAAACATTTTACAGACTTTTTTGTGCCCAGAACAGGAATCGAACCTGCACATTGTTGCCAATACCAGATTTTGAGTCTGGCGCGTCTACCAATTCCGCCATCTGGGCTTTCAACGAAGTTCATATCTTAAATTAAACTCCGTGTTGTTAAGGGGTGCAATATTACATATTCCGCTATGAATAACCATAATTTTTTTGAACGTTTCCATAATTGCTGAATTTAGATGCGCCAACGGTATTAAGCTATTAAATTTATGGTATGATAAAGATAGGACTCATCAAAGAAGGCAAGCATCCTCCGGACAACAGGGTAGCACTCACCCCTGCCCAGTGTAAATGGATGCATAAACATTACCATGATGTACAAATTATTGTGCAAAGCGCTGCACATCGCTGTTTTTCAGACAGAGAATACACGGCAGCCGGCATTGAGGTAACGGATGATATTAGTAATTGTGATTTGTTGTTGGGTATTAAGGAAGTGCCGGCAGAGATGTTGATGCCGGGAAAAACCTATCTCTTCTTTTCGCATACCAGAAAGCAACAACCCAAAAATCAACAGTTGCTTCAGGCAATTATCAATCGGCAAATAACGCTAATTGATTACGAATGCCTCGAACATGAAGACGGGCAGCGGATTATAGGCTTTGGATTTTTTGCGGGTGTGGTAGGCGCGCATAATGGATTAATGGCGTACGGTAATCGTACCGGGCTATTCCATCTGGAACGTGTGTATAAGCAAAGAAGTTTCCGGGAACTCATTCATACCTATTTTGGCTTGCGCCTTCCCAATGTGAAGATAGCGGTAACCGGGTCCGGACGCGTGGCGCACGGAATACTGGAAATCATGAACCTTGTGGGCATACATGAAGTGGAACCTGATGAATATTTGAGCCGCCGTTTTTCTTATCCAGTATATACCCAGTTGAAGGGAGGGGAACTGTATCGGCACAAAACTACCGGTAACTACAGCCGTTTAGATTTTCATGCAAACCCCGAAATGTATGACTGCATTTTTCTTCCTTATACGGAGCAAACGGATATTTTATTAAACGGAGTGTATTGGGAAAAATCTATTCCCCGTTTATTTGCAAAGGAGGATGTGCGTTCTGACCGGTTTATTATTCAAACCATAGCAGATATAACGGATGATGTTAACGGCTCGGTACCGATAAATCTTGGAGATCAAACCATGGAAGATCCGGTGTATGGCGTAAGCCGTACAAGTTTAGAGAAAACGATGCCCTATTCAGAAGGTTCCATTGATGTGATGGCAGTGGGTAACCTTCCGAATGAGTTACCACGGGATGCGTCGAGGTATTTTGGAGAGCAGTTGATAAAATATGTTTTGGAGGGACTGATAAAAGGCGGGTCACCTGCGATAAAAAGAGCCACTATCGTTGAAAGAGGGAAACTTACGCCACTGTATGCTTATTTGACGGATTATGCGGGACAGTAGCCGTTTTTTTTCTGAGGCTGTCTCCGGATTAAAAATGCAAACTCAATTATTTGAGATAACATAATTACAGATTCAGGTAATAGTCTTTCAGCAGGTTCGTAAATGGGCTACTGTACTTTCCATCCTTTTCCTTAATGCTCAATTCAACATGATGTGTGGAAAGAAAACGCTTACGTGTAAAATGTAATATACTGCGAAAGAAATGATGCTGCGTTGTTTGTCGTACCAGGAGCTTTTCGCACAAATGAAATCCTTTTTCAGAAGCAAGTTGTTCAAATGTTGCTGTTCGATGGAAAGGGAGGAGTATGCCGAAACTCCCGTTGGGAGACAGATATTGATCAATGATGTGAATTAGTGTTTCCAGCGTTAAGCCGGTATCGTGTTTGGCAAGATTTTTCTTTTTGTCAACCGACTTCAAATCGTTTTCATAAAAAGGAGGGTTACAGAGGATAAAATCATATGCAGGCGTCAAGGGATATGTAAGCACATCGCCTGAAAATACACGAATACGATCTTTCCATTTGCATTGTTCAATATTCTCCTGCATCTGTCCGTATGCCTCCGGATCTCTTTCGATAGCATCAAAATGAGCGTCTGTTTTTTGTGCCAGCATTAGCGTGAGCAATCCGGTCCCTGCGCCAATATCAAGCACCTTGCTCCCTGACGCAATTTTCCCGGCGAACCATGCCCCAAACAGGCACGCATCGGTACATACCTTCATCGCACA